>NZ_CANPVO010000040.1 GCF_947581785.1 Candidatus Palauibacter polyketidifaciens
CGGTCATGTTGGTCCCGATGCAGAAGATCACATCGGGCTTTTCCATGTCCTCGAGTGGATTCGACATCGCCCCCCGTCCGATTGAGGCCGCCAGACCGGCGACCGTGGGGGCGTGTCAAGCACGGCTGCAGTTGTCGATCTGGTTCGTACCGAACGCGCCCCGGATGAACCGCTGCATCATGTAGGCCGCTTCGTGCGGCGCACGTCCGGAGGCGACGCCGTACACGGAGTGCCTGCCGTGATTCTCCACCGCCGCCGTGAAACCCGCCGCCGCGCGGTCGAGGGCCGTGTCCCAGTCGGTTTCGTGGAGTTCGCCGTCCTCGCCCCGCACCATCGGATAGGCGAGCCGGTCGGGGTGCTGCACGAAGTCGAACGCGAATTGTCCCTTGACGCAGAGAGCGCCCTCGTTGGCGGGCCCGTCCATGGCCGGCTGGACGCCGATCAGCGTGTCCCCGCGGGACAGCAGGTCGACGGAGCACCCAACGCCGCAGTAGGGACACACGGTACGCGTCTTCTCGGTCTCCCCCGGCACGTCCGCGTTCGCGAGCGCCTTGATGTCCGCGAGAGCGCCGGTCGGGCAGGTCTGTACGCACTGCCCGCAGAACGTGCAGGCGGAGTCCCCCAGCAGGCCCTCGAACTCCGTCGTGATCTGTGTGTCGAACCCGCGATTCATGATCGAGATCGCGTAGTCGCCCTCCTGTTCGGCGCAGACTCGCACGCAGCGATAGCAGGAAATGCAGTTGTCGTAGTCGCGGAGGATGAAGGGGTTGTCGTCGTCCGGCCGGCTGCGGCCGGACCTGGCCCCGGCGAAGCGGCCCGTCCGGGCGTCGTAGCGGTCGAGCAGCACCGCCATCTCCTGCGAGGCGTACCCGGAGAGCGGATCGACATCCGTGTCGCGGTTCTCGGAGGCGAGCATCTCCATGAGCACCCGGCGGTGCATGTCGAGCCGCGCCGAGCGGGTCGTCATCCGCATCCCGGGCTCCGCCCGCGTGGTGCAGGAGGCGACGGGGTTGCGGGCGCCCTCGAGTTCAACGATGCAGAGGCGGCAGGCACCGAAGGCTTCCAGACGCGGATCGTAGCACAGCGTCGGGATCTCCTTGCGATGCCGCTCGGAGATCTCGTAAAGGCTCTCGCCCCGACGGACGCCCACCTTCGCGCCGTCGAGCGTGATCTCGAAATCGAAGCCTGCGCCGTTACCCGAGTTGTCGCTCAAACCCACCTCCGGAGGCCCGGGGCGCTGCGCCGCTGGAAACTGCCGGGCCGACTAAAATGACGTGTCGCGCGCGCCACGACAAATCCGGCCATCGTTCCGGTCAAGGAATCTCTCGCTAGATGGAGTCGGCGACGTGCCTGGAGATGCGATCGGGGAAGTAGCGAATGAGGCTCTCGGTGATGAGGGGAGCGGCCTGCCCGAGTCCGCACGCGCTCGTCTGCATCATCGTGTCGCCGAGGTCGTGCACCTCGTCGATCCAGGCGGCGATCCCGGTCGGGCCCTCGCCGTGCAGGCGCTCGGTGAGGCGCTGCGTGCCGATGCGGCAGGGGAAACACTTGCCGCACGATTCCTCGGCAAAGAACTCCATGGCGGAATGGGCGACCTCGATCATGTCCCGCGAGTCGTCGAAGACCATGATGCCGCCGGCGCCCAGGAACGACCCCTTCGAGCGGATATCGGGCTCGTCCAGCGTGACGGCGAGATCATCTCCCGCCAGGAAGCCGCCGGAGAGCCCCGCCATCGTCACCGCCTGGATCTTCCGCCCGCGCGGGACCCCGCCGGCCCAGTCGTCGATCAGCGTCATGAGGGGGAAGCCCATGGGCACTTCGTAGTTGCCGGGGCGAGCGACGTCCCCGGAGAGCGAGATCACCTTCGTGCCCGCGTGGTCCCCGATCCCGAGATCCCGATACCAGTCGGCGCCGTGCACGAGGATATGGGGCACGGAAGCCAGCGTTTCGACGTTGTTCACGACCGTGGGAAGATCCTCGTACCCGTGCGTCACCGGGAAGGGTGGCCGGTTGCGCGGAAACGGGTGCTTGCCCTCGAGGCTGTTGAGAAGGGACGTCTCCTCGCCGCAGATGTAAGCGCCCGCGCCGCGGCGTACCCAGAGGTCGAAGGGCCGTCCGGGCCCGAAGGCGTCCGGTCCCAGCAGCCCGGCGCCACGGGCCTCCTCCAGGGCCGTCTCCAGGATGCGCATCGTGTCCGGATACTCGTAGCGGAGGTAGATGAACCCGCGCGTGGCCCCCGTCGCGAAGCCGGCGGCGATCATCCCCTCGATCACCGCGTGCGGGTCGTAGTCCATCAGCGCCCGGTCCTTGAAGCAGCCCGGCTCTCCCTCGTCGGCATTGCAGACGATGGTCTTCGGCTCCCCCGCCGCCTCCGCCACGGCCCGCCACTTCCGCCCCGTGGGGAAGCCGGCGCCGCCCCGCCCCGCCAGACCGCTCGCGTCGATGACATCGAGGAGCGCATCGGGCCGCCCCCGGAGGGCATTCTCCAGACCCGCATAGCCGCCCGTCGCCCGATAGCCCGCCAGGGTGGCACGTCCGGGAGTTCGAATGTGCGCGAATACACATTCCTCAATGTCCGGCGGGACCGCGGGTGGAAGAGGAGAAGGCCGGCCGGAGAGATCCGCCACCGTCGTTCCGCAGAGAACCCGGTCACGGTCAAGGACCGGAATCGGCTCGTCGCAGCGACCGGGGCAGGGCATCGCGTGCGCGCCCGGCAGCGCGGCCAGCAGTTCGTCGGCCCCTGCCAGCGCGCAGATCGGTCCCGTGCAGACGCGGGGATGAGAGTAGCCCTCGGGGTCGCGGGAAAAGTGGTGGTAGAAGGTCACGGTGCCGAAGAGGTCAGCGATCGGAATCCGCAGATCCTCGGAGATGGCTCGGAGAGACGCCTCCGAGAGGCACCCATCCCTCTCGTGGAAGTCATGCAGCAGGGGAAGCAGAGGAGCGGGCCGTGTCCGCCACTTCGCGAGCAGATCCGCGTCCGAGGGCGTGTTCATGCCGTCATAGTTACCCGCCGACACGAATAGCGGCAAACGACTTTCGGCACCGCCCCGGCGCTGGACACGACGGTCGACGGAGCGCTTGCTCCGGCACCCCGGAGTTCGACACCGTAGCTTCGGCCCATGATTACGCCCCGAAGGAACACCGCCCGCGTCGACATCGATCGCGTCTCCGAAGCCTCGAGCCGAAGGCGGCGCGACGCCGTCGCGGTCGAAGAGCCGCTCGAGATCCGGATCGCGCCCGCGGACGGGGGAGAGCACCAGGTGGCCGTGACGATGCGGACGCCGGGAGATGACTTCGACCTCACGGCCGGGTTCCTCTTCTCGGAGGGGCTGCTGGGACAGCGCTCCGAACTCGCCGATCTGCGGTACTGCGTCGACGTGGAAACGCAGGAGTACAATATCGTCACCGCGCACCTGACCGAGACGGCGCGCTTCGACCCGGCGGAGCTGACCCGGAACTTCTATACGACATCGAGCTGCGGCGTCTGCGGAAAGGCCTCCCTGGAGGCGATCGAGATCCGGGGCTGTGCGCCCCTGCCGGCCGAGGGGCCGACCGTCGCGGCGGAGATCGTGCGCACCCTCCCGGAAGCGCTTCGCCGCCGCCAGCCGGTGTTCGAACGGACGGGCGGGCTGCACGCGGCCGGCCTGTTCGACACGGACGGTGAGCTGCGTCTCCTGCGCGAAGACATCGGACGCCACAATGCGCTCGACAAGGTGATCGGAGACCGATTCCTCCAGGGGGATCTGCCGCTGGGGAATACGGTGCTGGCCGTGAGCGGCCGGGCCTCCTTCGAGATCATGCAGAAGGCGCTCGCCGCCGGAATCCCGATCGTGGCGGCCGTGGGCGCCCCCTCGAGCCTCGCCGTCGACGTGGCCGCGGAGTTCGGGATGACGCTAATAGGCTTCGCGAAGCCGACGGGATTCAACATCTACACGGGGCGCCACCGCGTCGGCTGACGAGCTGGAATGACCCCGGCCCCCCGCACTGATCGGACACGACGTGAACGCGCGGTCGCCACGGGCTGCCGGGGTCCTCAAGGCGGCAGGGACCGCCCGATCCTGAGCGCGAGGTCGACGGCCGACTTCCTCCATCCCGTCAGCGTCGATCTGCGGTAGGCGTCGGCGGTACGCTTCACACCCTCGCTCATCGTCGGATAGGGATGAACCAGCGACCCGAGCGTCCCCAGCTTCACCCCCGCCTTCATGGCGAGCGAGATCTCCGCGATCATCGTCCCTGCGCCCGGCGCGAGGATATGTCCGCCCAGGATCCGGCCCCCCTTGCCGACGACGACCTTGACCCTGCCCATGGCGGCGCGCTCGGCGATCGCCCGGTCCAGGTTCCCGATGTCGTAGACGTGCGCGGACACCGCGGACCCGTGGCGATCCACGGCCTCGGCTTCCGTGAGCCCGACGTGGGCGAGTTCGGGCTCCGTGTACGTGCACCACGGGATCACGCCGTAGTCGATGTTCGCGCGCACGGGAAAGAGGGCGTTCTGCACGACGGTGCGCGCTTCGTGGTCGGCGACGTGGGTGAACAGGAAACCGCCGATGACATCGCCGGCGGCGAAGATGTGTTTCCTGGACGTGCGCAGCTTCGAATCGACGGTGACCCAGCCCTTCGCGGTCTCCACCCCTGCCGCGTCGAGTCCCATGTCCTCCGTATTCGGAGCACGCCCCGCGGCGACCAGCACCTCGTCGACCTCGAACATCTCGGGCGCGCTCGCCGGGTGGTCGCCGCCTGCGTCCCCGGCGGCGGCGATCGTCACCTGCCGCCGGTCGCCCGCCCGGTCGACCCGGGTCACGACGTGGCCGGTCCGGACCTCGATGCCCTCCTCACGCAGCCTGCTCGTCAGCAGTTCTCCCAGCTCCGGCTCCTCGCGCACCATGAGCCGGTCGAGCAACTCCACCACCGTGACGTCCGAGCCGAGGCGGCGGAAGGCCTGGGCGAGTTCGACGCCGATCGGCCCGCCGCCGACCACGGCGAGCGACGCGGGGATCGTGTCGCGGTCGAAGGCCTCGGCGTGCGTGAAGTAACCCGCCTCCGCGAGTCCCGGGATCGGCGGCACGGCCGCTCTGGAGCCGGTGGCGATGACGAAACGGCGCGCACGGATGCGGCGGCCGTCCACCTCCACTTCGTGCGGCGAAACGAAGCGAGCCGCACCCTCGACCACATCGACGCCCATGGCCCGAAAACGCTCCGGATCATCGTGCGGCTCGATCTCGGCCCGAGCGGCCCGGACGCTGGCGAGAACGTCCGCTCCCTCGATCGAGGGTTGGACGGGCCGCAGCCCGTGCGCGGCGGCGTCACGAAAATGATGGGCCACCCGGGCCGAGCTGATCAGCGCCTTGGAGGGCACGCATCCGGTCCAGAGGCAGTCGCCGCCGAGGCGGTCGCGCTCGATCAGCGCCACGCTCGCGCCCAGCCCCGCGCTCCCGGCGGCCGTCACGAGACCCGCCGTACCTCCGCCAATGGCGACGATGTCGAACATCCCGTCTCGATCCACGTTGCTACTCCCCATGAACGGTCGATTTTCCTTGCCGGGCGTCCCGATTCCGGCTTAGCTTCGCTTCGTGCAGAATCCTACGCCCCAAGCTGCGGTGTCCCGGTCGGGCTCAATGAAAAGCCGCGTCCAGCCGCCTCCGATCCTCGACAAGTGTCGTGAACTAGCGACCGTGAACGACCTTCGCGAGGCCGGCCTCTATCCGTACTTCATGCCCATTGAGGCCTCGCACGACACCTGGGTCGTCATCGACGGCGCCCGCAAGATCATGGTGGGCTCCAACAATTACATGGGGCTCACGCACGATCCGCGCGTCCTTGAGGCGGCCCGCGACGCGCTCAACAAGTTCGGAAGCGGCAATACGGGCAGCCGCTTCCTCAACGGCAACCTCAACCTGCATGAGCAGCTCGAGGACGAGCTCGCCGACTTCACCGGCATGGAGGCGGCGCTCGTATTCTCGACCGGCTACCAGACGAATCTGGGCACGCTGGGCGCGTTGATCGGTCGCGCGGACACGGTCTACATCGACAAGCTGGACCACGCGAGCCTCCAGGACGGCGTACGTCTGGGGCTCGGCCGCACGCGACGCTTCAACCACAACGACTTCGCCACGCTGCGCCGCATGCTCGAGGCCGAGAAGCCCTCGCGCGGCAAGCTCATCGCGGTGGACGGCGTGTACAGCATGGAAGGCGACATCGCCGACCTGCCCACCCTCGTCGAGCTGAGGCGAGAGTACGGCGCGGCCATCCTGGTGGATGACGCGCACGCCGTGGGCGTGCTGGGAGAAACCGGGGCGGGCACCGCGGAGCACTGGGGACTCACCGACGAAGTGGACCTGATCCTCGGCACGTTCTCGAAGTCCTTCGCCTCGATCGGCGGCTTCGTTGCGGGCCGCGCGGACGTCATCGACTACCTCCAGCACAACGCCCGCGCCCTCATGTTCAGCGCGAGCATGCCACCCGCCTCTGCCGCCACCGTGCTGAAGGCGCTGGAGATCATCCGCGACGAGCCGGAACGCCGGGAGCAGCTCTGGAAGAACACGCACAGGATGATGGAAGGCTTCAAGTCGATCGGGTTCGACATCGGGCCGACCGAGACTCCGATCGTCCCCATTCTCATCGGGCCCATGGAGAAGACCTTCGTGTTCTGGCGAGCCCTGTTCGAGGCGGGCGTCTTCTCGAACCCGGTCGTTCCGCCCGCCGTTCCCGAGGGGAGTTGCCGCCTGCGCACGAGCTACATGGCCACGCACACGGACGACGATCTCGATTTCGTGCTCGAGCAGGTGGAGCGCGTGGGGAAGAAGCTCGGCGTCGTCTGAACCGGCGCCTCCCACTATGACGAATCTCGCTTCCTCCCTGCGCGTCGTCCCCGTCGAGAGCCGCGCCGACCTCAAGCGCTTCATCGCCCTGCCGTGGTCGATCTATCGGGGCGACCCCGACTGGGTCCCCCCGCTGAAAAGGGACGTGCGTGCGGCCTTCGATCCCGCGAAACACCCGTTCCACCTGCACTCGGAAGTCCAGCCCTACCTCGCCTTGCGCGACGGCCGGGCCGTGGGCCGGGTCTGCGCGATCCGGAACCGGAATCATGAGCGGCTGCACGACGAATCGGTGGGGTTCTTCGGCTGGTTCGAGTGCGTCGACGACCCCGAGGTGGCCGGGGCGCTGCTCGACGCGGTTCGGGCCTGGCTCCGCGAACGCGGCCTTACAGCGATGCGGGGCCCCACGAGCTTCTCGACCAATGAGACCTGTGGCCTCCTCATCGACGGAGATCCCGGACCGCCGGTCGTGCTCATGCCCTACAACCCGCCGTACTACCCCGGGCTGCTGGAGGCTGCCGGGCTGCGAAAGGTGAAGGATCTCTTCGCCTGGCTCATGAAGAAGGGCGATTGGCCGCCGCACCTCTTCCGCGCCGAGAAGGTCGCGACACGCCGGTACGGCATCCGGATCAAGACGATGGACATGTCCCGATTCGACGAAGAACTCGGCCGCGTCCAGCGCCTGTACAACGCGGCCTGGGAGAAGAACTGGGGTTTCGTCCCCATGACCGAGGCCGAGATGGATCACATGGCGGCCGAACTCAAGCCCATACTCGACCCCGAACTCGCGCTCTTCGCCGAGACGCCGGAGGGCGAGACCGCCGGCTTCGCTCTCGCGCTACCGGACTTCAACCAGGTGCTGCGCCGGATGAACGGAAGACTCTTCCCCTTCGGGATTCTCAAGGCGCTCATCTACAGGCGGCAGATCACGTGCATGCGCGTCATCATCCTCGGCCTTGCCGAGGAATGGCGCGGCAAGGCCGTCGATGTCCTCCTCTACCTCTGGCTGTTCAGGAAGGGGATCGCCGCCGGGATGACGTCCGCCGAGCAGTCGTGGATCCTCGAGGACAACCAGAAGATGAACCAGGCGATCGAGCGTCTCGGTGGCAGGATGTACCGAACCTACCGGCTGTACGAAGCGGCGCTGTAGGCGCTTTACTATGTCGCTTTACTCATGGCATCAGTCTTTCTGACGGGGGGAAGCGGGTTCCTCGGCGGTCATCTCGCCGAGGCCCTCGTCGCGGCCGGACACCAGGTCACGGCGAGCGTGCGGCGAACGAGCGACACGCGTCATCTCGACCCTCTGGAGCTGAAGAAGGTCGAACTCGATCTAGGGGCGGAGGACACGTCGGAGGCGGCCGCGACACTCGCGGGCTGCTCCGCCGTCGTCCACTGCGGTGCGCTCACGCGGGCGCGCAACGAGTCGGAGTTCATGGCCGTAAATGCGGTCGGGACACGGAGGCTCGCAGAGGCGGCGGCGGAGGCGGGAGTCCGGCGGTTCGTCTTCATCAGCAGCCTCGCCGCCCGGGGTCCGGATGGCGCGGACGGCCCGGTGAGCCCGTACGGCCGGTCGAAAGCCGAAGCGGAGGCCGCGCTCGCCGGCATCGGCGGGTCGATAGAGGTCGTCGTACTCCGCCCGGGAGGCGTCTACGGCCCGCGCGACTCCGACCTGCTGCCGCTCTTCCGGCTGGCGGCGCGCGGGTGGACCGCGATTCCGCGGAGCCGTGCGCCCCTGCAGCCGGTGTACGTTGCCGATGTCGTCTCGGCCGTCCTCGCCGCCCTCGAGGCGGCGCCGGCGCCGCGCCCGCTTCCCATCGCGGCGGCGGAGCGCCATACCTGGCGCGCGCTGGCGAGCGCGCTAATGGCCGCCGTCGACCGCCCGGGCCGCGTCCTGCGGCTGCCATCCGCCCTCTTTCTCACCGTCGGGGCGCTGTCGGAACTCGCGGGCCGCCTGACGGGGAAGGCCCCCGCGTTCGACCGGAGGCGCGCGCGCGATCTGTCCGCATACGCCTGGACCTGTGACATCGAGTCGAGCCGGAGATATCTCGACCCTTGGCGTCCGCGGGTCGGCATCGACGAGGGGCTCGCGCGCACCGCCGAGTGGTATCGCCGCATGGGCTGGCTGTGAGCGGCGGTGTCCGCGGACGGCTTCTGCCCGTCGATCGCGTGGCCATCGGCTACTTCGGTTGCACGGGCCTCGTCGCCCTGGTGTTCGGTGGGCTCCCGGGCGCGGGAATCGCGGCGGCCCACGCGGTCGCGGTCTTCGGGATCACGCGACTTGCGGCCTGGCACCCCCGGGCCGGCCTCGCCGCGATCGCGAGGGGGGCGTACGCCGTGCTCATCACGCCCCTCCTGTACGCGGAACTGTCGGTCCTCAACCGCTTTCTCACGCAACGTTACTTCGACGCCATGGTGCAGGCGTGGGATGCCGCCCTGTTCGGCGGACAGCCCAGCATCGATCTCAGCGCATGGCTCCCCTGGCTCTCCTTCTCCGAGGTGTTGCATCTGGGCTACTTCGGCTACTACGCCATCATCCCCGCCGCCATCCTGGGCGTGTTCGCCACCCGGGGGATCGAGGCCTTCCAGCGCACCGCCCTCGCCGTGGCGTCCGCCTTCTTCGCCTCCTACCTCATCTTCATGTTCTTCCCCGTCGCCGGCCCCCGATACGAGTTTGTCCAGATCGGCAGCTCGGTCGGCGAGGGTACGCTGTTCGGGATCGTGCACGGGATCCTGGAGGCCGGATCGTCGAAGGGCACGGCTTTCCCCAGTTCCCACATCGCCGCCTCCCTGGCCGGGGTCGTGGCCGCCGGACGCGAGGATCGGCGCTGGTTCTGGCTCCTCCTGATCCCGGAACTCGCGTTGACTGCGGGGACGGTGTACGGTCGCTTTCACTATGCGACCGACGCCCTCGCGGGCATCCTGCTCGGGCTGCTGGTCTGCGCCGTACTCCGCAGGACCGGCTCCGGGGCCGAGGGCATCCGAGTGGCCGGGGGCGGGCAACCCGCGGCCTGAACCGCGCATCAAAGCGGTGGATCCGGAAGGTGACCTTCAGAGGGACGATGTGGACGAACGCGAACTGATCGCCTGCGCCAAAGCGGGAGAGCGATCCGCGATGGGGGAGCTGTACGAACTCCACGCGCGACGCGTCTACACGGTGATTCGCCGCCTCGTGGGCGACGATCACCTCGCTGAGGACCTCTCCCAGGAAGCGTGGATCCGCGCGTTCGAGAAGCTCCATCTCTTCCGGGGAGATGCGGCCTTCGGCACGTGGCTCTACCGGTTGGCGACGAACGTGGCGCTCAACCGGCTGCGCCGGTCGTCGAAGCGGCGTCCGGTGGAATCCGCCGCCGAGCTTCCCCGCGTGGCGCGGGCGCACGACGACGTGATCGTGACGCGGCGGGTCCTGACCCGGGCGCTGGACCAGTTGCCGCCGGGGTACCGGAGGGTCCTCGTGCTGCACGACGTGGAAGGCTGGACGCACAACGACATCGCCGAGGCTCTGGGCTGTTCGCCCGGCACGTCGAAATCGCAGTTGCACAAGGCGCGGGCGCGCATGCGGAAGCTCATCGCTCCGGAAGGTTCCGGGAACGGCGGTGCACGGGGCGAAGCGCGCCTCTGAGAGGGATAGAAGAGATGGCGAACCACATGGATGCCGAGCGAATCTCGGCACTGCTCGACGAGCCGTGGGCCGACCGGGACTGCCGGGCCCACCTCGAAACGTGCAGCGAGTGCCAGGCGGAGTTCGAGAGATTGAGCCGGCTGCGCATGGCGCTGTCCGCGCTGCCGGATGAGAAGGCGCCGGCCGGGCAGTGGGCCGCGATCGAAGCCGCGCTCGATGCCGGCGAGACCCGTTCCGGCTCCCGATGGCTCGGACGCGGCTTTGGCGGCCGTCTCTTCGTCCCGGGACCGCTGCAGGCCGCGGCCGCCCTCGTGCTGTTTGCCGGCGGCGTGATCGCCGGCCTGCAGTTCACGGGCGGGCGCGACGCGAGTCCGCCGGGTTCGACCGGGGACCTTCCTGCCGTCGTTTCGACCGATGACGACCGCGCGCTCGTCGACGGGCTCAGCCGGATGGAATCGTTGCGCTCGCCGCTCAGGCAGGTGGGAGCGGGCGGGGCGGACGCGGCTGCTGAAGGCGGGTTGAGTGCGAGAGATCCGTTGGAGACGGCCCAGCGGCTGGCGAGGCTGGAGGGGTTGATCCGGGCGCTGCGCGACCGCCTCGCGACGAATCCCGACGATCCCCTCGCCAGCGCCTACCTGCTGGAGCTCGTGGAAACGCGCGATCGGCTCGCGGAGGATCTGAGCCGCGCGAGCGGGACGCGAACCTGGTGACCGCGCCCCTCTCACCGCCTCCGGGCCCGATCGTGGTGTTCCTCGCCGCGGGCGTCCTTGCGCTAACGTCCCCACCCGCCGCGGCGCAGGAGACCCCGGCAGTCGACGCTCCGGGCTGGATCGGGGTTCGGGTCGACGAGCGCCATAACTGCGGCTGGGAGACTTCGGACGACTGGAAGAACTGCACGCTCGTCATCCAGGTGCGTGAAATGCAGGAAGACGGGCCGGCGGCGCGTGCGGGACTCCTCGTCGGCGATCGACTCGCCGCGATGAACGGTACGAGGATCACCCTCGTCAATCTGCCCGACCTGCTCGCATCGATCCGCCCGCGCGTCCCGGTACGGCTGCAGGTCACGCGAGACGGGACGGACCGCACGCTGGAGGTCATCCCCGACGCGCGGCCCCCGGATGCGGACGGCATCCCGATGGTGGGCCGTCGGACGATCGTCGCCGCGGCCGGGAACCCGCGGCGTGGCACGTTCGTCCTGTGGTTGACGGACTCCGACGGGCGCGACTCCACAGAGCGCGACCGCGCCGGCTTCGCCCTCGCGTTCCGCGATACGGACGAGACCGGCGTGGCGGTGGAGCCCTCCGCGGTGCGGGTCGTGGACGGCCAACTCAACGTGCTGCCCGTGCGCGACCGGCCGGCGGCGGAGTTGCCGGCGGTTCGCGTTGAAATACTCCGCGACCTGCAGCGCGAGACGGAATCGGCCTATCGGGACTTCACGCTTGCGCTCCAGAACGTCGGGGCCGTGCGGGCACGCCTCTCGGCGATGGAGTTCCGGCGTCGCGTGGCGCGTGCCGCTCGGGTGGCACTGCCGGAGCCCGATCTCGCCGTGCGCCTCCATCGCACGTTCGCGGGAGCCGAGTTCGAGCCCGTACGCGACTTTTCCGACCGTGCCGGCCTCGACGGCCTCCTCGTTCTCAGGGTCGCGCGGGGAACGGTCACCGCCCGGCTCGGGCTCCGGGCGGGAGATCTCCTTCTGAGAGCGGCGGACCGTGCGACCCGGGAACTCGAGGACCTCGTCACCGCGCTCGAATCGGAGGCCGACCCGGGTCCCACCGTCGTGTGGGTCCGGGGCGGTCAGGAGATGAGCGGGGTCTGGCCCCGGCGTTGATGATGGCTCGCCGACGCCCGAGACCGCCGACCTGGAGCATGAGGAGAGGACCGGCACGCTGCCGGCTCGACGCGCTGGCCGTTATCGCGGCCTTCCTCCTTGGAATCGGGCCGGGCGCACCCCTTCAACCCTGTCCGAAGCACCAGGCGGTGCACGGCGACGAGTCGAGCCCCCACGCCGCCACGGTCCATGGCACGCATGCGGAGACCGCCCGCGCGGACAGCCACGCGGGGCACTCTCACGCCTATGGTGCCGGCGCCACCACGAACTCGCACCCGCATTCGGGCGGACCGTGCGACTGCCTCGGGATGTGCCTGACCTGCTGCGGACCGGCCATCGCAGGGTCCGCCCTGCAAACCGCACACCCGACTTCCACAAGCCAGGCCCCGCATGGGGTGCGGCCCCACCTCCGCCCGGCACCCGACCCGGCCGCCTACCTCCGACCGTTCGGACAGCCGCCCCCCGCCTGACTCCTCGACAAGAACCCGTACGGAACGCCCGGTAGTCCAACCCCGCCGGTCAGAAGGGGTGGATGCGTCGGGCTCGTTGCCGGATCGACCGGGCCGCCTGCGAGGCGGCGTGCGTCGAACGGCGACTCATCCCCTGTCGAACGAGGAGTCGAACCTTGAAGAAATGCACGATACCCGGCGCATTCGCGCTGCTGATTCTTGCCGCACCCGTGGCCGCGCAGTGGAACGCTTCGCGCGCGGACAGCCACGCCCCCATCGGAGTCATGGCCGACCACCGCCACGAGGCGGGCGAGGTGATGCTCTCCTACCGCTACATGACGATGGCCATGGAGGGGAGCCGCATCGGTACCGATCCCATCGCCGACGCGGACATCGTTTCGCCGGATGGGGGGTTCATGATCACGCCGACCCGCATGCCCATGACGATGCACATGTTCGGGGCCATGTTCGCGCCATCCGATCGCGTCACCTTCATGGCCATGCTCCCCTTAGTGTCGAGTTCGATGGACCACATCACGCGCCACGGCGGGTCGTTCACGACCGAATCGGGCGGCCTGGGCGACGTCAAGGTGGGCGCCATGATCGGCCTGGCCGACTGGGCGAACCAGTCGCTCCACCTGAACGCGATGGTCGGCCTCCCGACCGGATCGATCGAACAGGTGGACGTCCTCCCGATCAGCGACGGGATGGAGGTCCAGCTCCCCTACCCCATGCAGATCGGGTCCGGCACGTTCGACCTGCGCCCCGGCCTCACCTGGCTGGGCCAGGCCGGCGACTGGTCCTGGGGCGCCCAGGGGAACGCCGTGCTGCGCACAGGCATGAACGACCGCGACTGGGCGCTCGGCGACAAGGTGCAGGGGACTGCATGGTGGGCCAGGGTGCTGGGCCGCAACCTTGCGGCCGCCGTGCGACTGGTCGCTACGCGGACGGGCAACATCGACGGGAGGGACGCCGCGCCCAGCGTAAACCCTCAAATGGTACCCACAGCCCGCACCGACCTCCGCGCAGGTACCGTGGTCGAGGGCGGGTTGAGCCTCAACCTCTACATCCCCCGGGCCAGGGCCTTTCGGATCGCCGGCGAAGTGCTCCTCCCCCTCGTTCGCGACCTCGACGGTCCCCAGCTCGAGACGGACCTGACCTTCGTGCTGGGCGTGCAGATCGTGCCCGTAAGCCACTGACCGGCAACGCTTTATTCGTACGGGAGCCGCCCCGCTCGGCTCCCGTACGGCGTCGCCGTGAGATTCTACTTGAGGTCTCCAGTGGACATGGGTCGTATACATACGATGCGATTGTATACAGCCTGTATGGTTTGTCATCGGTGAAGGGCTTGCGTACTCTCCCCTCCCGCCGCGCCGATCCCCGGTGAGCGTAAGGAAAGATCCCCGAAACCGTTCGAGAAACCCCCATGGCCGACGCGTCTCCCTCATACGACACCCTGCGCACGCCCTCCGGCGGTACCATCCGCATGGTGGGCGACCGCCTCGACGTGCCCGACCGCCCGATCATTCCCTTCATCGAAGGAGACGGGATCGGTCCCGACATCTGGCGCGCCGCGAGCGCGGTCTTCGAAGCGGCCGTCGAGAAGGCCTACGGCGGCGAACGGCGGATCGCGTGGTTCGAGGTGCTCGCC
The DNA here is from genome assembly GCF_947581785.1 of Candidatus Palauibacter polyketidifaciens. NCBI lineage: Bacteria > Pseudomonadati > Gemmatimonadota > Gemmatimonadia > Candidatus Palauibacterales > Candidatus Palauibacteraceae > Candidatus Palauibacter > Candidatus Palauibacter polyketidifaciens. Next base: position 14,363 of record NZ_CANPVO010000040.1, read on the forward strand.
GGTCAGAAGGCGTTCGATCGCACGGGGGACTGGCTGCCCGGGGACACGCTCCGCGCGATCCGGCATCACCGGGTCGCGATCAAGGGACCCCTCACGACGCCCGTGGGTGGCGGGATCCGGTCGCTCAACGTGGCGCTGCGCCAGCAACTGGACCTGTTCGCGTGCGTCCGCCCGGTGCGCTGGTTCGAGGGTGTCCCGTCGCCGGTTCGCCAGCCGGACCTCGTCGACATGACGATCTTCCGCGAGAACACCGAGGACATCTACGCCGGAATCGAGTGGGAAGCCGGCAGTGAGGAGGCCCGCCGTCTGCGCGACTTCCTGTGCGATGAGATGGGCGTCTCGACGATCCGTTTCCCGGACACGAGTTCCTTCGGGGTGAAGCCGATCTCGCGGGAAGGGACGCAGCGGCTCGTCCGCGCCGCGATCCGCTACGCCCGCGACCGGGGATACGGCAGCGTCACGCTGGTCCACAAGGGGAACATCATGAAGTTCACCGAGGGCGGTTTCCGCGACTGGGGCTACGAACTCGCGAAGGACGAGTTCGGGGCGCGGGAGTTCGGCGGCGGCCCCTGGTGCCGGACCTCGGATGGAATCGTCGTCAAGGATGTGATCGCCGACGCGTTCCTGCAGCAGATCCTCACGCGGCCCGCGGAGTACGATGTAATCGCGACCATGAATCTGAACGGGGACTACATCTCGGACGCGCTCGCCGCGCAGGTGGGCGGGATCGGCATCGCCCCCGGCGCGAACATCAACTACGAGACGGGCCATGCGATCTTCGAGGCAACGCACGGTACCGCGCCGAAGTACGCCGGACAGGACAAGGTGAACCCGGGGTCCGTGATCCTGTCAGGGGAGATGATGCTGCGGCATATCGGGTGGAACGAAGCCGCCGACCTTATTGTATCCTCCTTGAGCGCAACCATCAGCGAGAAGCGGGTGACGTACGACTTCGAGCGCCTGATGGATGGTGCGACACTCCTCGGTTGCAGCGAGTTCGGCCGGGCGATGATCGACAACATGTGATGGAGAAAGAGATGAGAACGACACGCAGGTTTGCGGCGGTGGCGGGGTTCGTGTCCGTGCTGGCCGTACCCGATACCGTTGAAGCCCAGCTTCCCGCGGGCGTCACCGAGGTCGCCACCGTCGAAGGGATCACGGAGTATCAACTCGACAACGGGCTGCGCTTCCTGCTCTTCCCCGACCAGAGCAACCAGCGCATCACGGTGAACATCACCTACCTCGTCGGCTCAAGGCACGAGGGGTACGGCGAGACGGGCATGGCCCATCTCCTCGAACACCTCGTATTCAAGGGGACCCCGAACCACCCGGACATCCCGAAGGAACTGGACGAGCACGGCGCCTTCCCGAACGGGACGACGTGGTTCGACCGCACGAACTACTTCGAGACGTTCCCGGCCACGGACGAGAACCTCGAGTGGGCGCTCGACCTCGAGGCCGACCGCATGGTGAACTCGTTCATCGCCCAGGAGGACCTCGATTCCGAGATGACGGTCGTCCGGAACGAATGGGAGGCGGGGGAGAACAGCCCGCGGGGCGTACTTCAGAAGCGGGTCCTGTCCGCCGCCTACGACTGGCACAACTACGGGAATTCCACGATCGGCGCGCGCGCGGACATCGAAAATGTGCCCATCGACCGGCTGCAGGCCTTCTACCGGAAGTACTACCAGCCGGACAATGCGATCCTCGTCGTCGCCGGCCGCTTCGATCCGGACCGGGCGCTCGAGCTCGTCGCCGAGAAGTTCGGTGTCCTCCCGCGGCCGGACCGCACGGGGGCGAACCAGCTTTTCACGACGTACACCGCCGAGCCCGCCCAGGACGGCGAGCGGACCGTCACCCTGCGGCGCGTCGGCGATGTCCAGTTCGCGATGGCGGCCTATCACATGCCGCCCGGCTCTCACGAGCACTTCGCCGCCGTCGACGTGATGACACACATCCTGACCGCCCGTCCCGCGGGGCGCCTCTATCAGGCGCTCGTCGAGCCGGGTCTGGCCGCCAACGCGTTCGCCGGCAACTTCCAGCTGCGCGAGCCGGGCATCCTGTTCGCCGGCACGGAGGTGCGCGAGGGCGATTCGCTCGAAGAAGCCGCCGACGTCATGCTCGCCACGATTCAGGCGCTCGTCGACGAACCTCCCACGGAGGAAGAGGTCGACAGGGCGAAGACGGACTTTCTCTCGGGGATCGAACTCTCGTTCAACAACCCTCAGGGGATCGCCCTTCAGCTCAGCGAGTGGGCGTCGATGGGCGACTGGCGCCTCTTCTTCCTGCACCGCGACCGCCTGGAGCGGGTGACGCCCGATGCGGTCCACCAGGTCGCGCAGGCCTATCTGAAGCCCTCGAATCGGACCATCGGCTATTACTACCCGACGGAGGAGACCCCGGCCCGCGCCGAGATCCCCGCGCCACCGGACGTCGGTGCTCTGGTCGCCTCGTACACGGGGCGAGAAGCGGTGGCCGAGGGAGAGGCGTTCGAGCCCACGATCGAGAACATCGAGGTCCGGACGGAGCGGTTCGAACTGCCCAACGGCCTCAAGATCGCCTTTCTCGCGAAGGAGAACCGCGGCGACGCCGTGAACGTGCGCTTCTCGCTGCGGCACGGCACGGAGGGCGCCCTCATGGGGAAGGCGACGGCAGCCTCCCTCGCCGGCGCCATGCTGATGCGCGGGACGGAGAACCGATCCCGCCAGGACATCTCCGATGAACTCGATCGCCTCAAGGCCCAGGGAAACATCGGCGGGGGTGCCACCATCGCGAGCGGCTCGTTCACGACCGTGCGGGAGAATCTCCCGGCGGTCCTCCGGCTCGGCGCCGAGATCCTCCAGCAGCCGGCCTTCGACGCGGACGAGTTCGAACTGCTGCGCGAGGAGCGCCTGGCCGGCATCGAGTCGCAGATGTCGGAGCCACAGGCCCTCGTGGTCCAGGCGTTCCAGCGCCATTTCAGCGAGTATCCGGCGGATCATCCCCGCTACTCGCCGACCTTCGAGGAGCAGATCGAGCGCCTCGAGGCCGCGACGGTGGACGAGGCGCGCGCGTTCTGGCAGGGCTTCTACGGGGCGCAGGGCGGCACCATGTCCGTCGTCGGCGACTTCGACGCCGCGGAGATCCGCGCCCTGATCGAGGAACTGTTCGGGGACTGGACCGCGAGCGAAGCCTACGCCCGCGTGCCGGTGCAATACCGCGAGATCGAGCCGCTGACCCTCGACATCGAGACGCCGGACAAGGCGAACGCCATGATGTTCGCCGGACTCGCGGTTCAGATGCGCGACGATCATCCCGACTACCCCGCCCTGCTCCTCGGCAACCACATCCTGGGCGGCGGCATGAACTCACGGATGTTCAGCAGGATCCGGGGGGAGGAAGGCCTGTCGTACGGCGTGGGCTCGAACTACGGGGCGCCCCCGATCGATGACAACGCGCAGTTCATCGCATTCGCGATCTTCGCGCCGGAGAACGGAGACAAGGTCGTGGCGTCGTTCACGGACATCCTCGACGTCATGCTGGCGGATGGGTTCACGGAAGAGGAATTCGAGGGCGCGAAGCGCGGATACCTCGACCAGGCGCAGAACGCTCGCTCGAACGACGCCGTCATCGCGAACATGCTGTCGAACAGTCTGTTCCTGGACCGTCCGCTCGCATTCACGGCGGAGCAGGAGGCCGCGATCGAGGCGCTGACGGCCGGCGACGTGGTGGCCGCGCTGCGGCGCCACATCGATCCCGAGAAGCTGACGATCGTCCGGGGCGGCGACTTCGCCAACAAGCTCGTTCCCTAGACTGTCCGTCGGGCTCCCCGGCCCGGCTCGCGGGCCGGGGAGCGGCGGGCGGCCGGATCAGCGGCTGCCCGTCTGCTCCTGCTCGACGTTCAGCTGCGTGATGTCCGGGCTCCACCGCGTATCGCCCAGCAGGTGCTTCACGAAGTACTCCGCGCGCAGCCAGAACCAGTAGTCGCTCATGTCCCCGTAACCGTGCCGCTGGCCGGGGAAGACGAAGTAATCGAAGCGCTTGTTGGCCCGGATCAGCGCCTCGGCCATGCGGTGCGTGCCGGCGTGGTGGACGTTGTTGTCGATGTCTCCCGTCGTGAGCAGCAGACGCCCCTTCAGGTTCGCGGCGAGGTCCGAGTTGCGCTCGATCTCGTACTCGAAGGTCACGTTCCCGCTGTCGTCAACGACTTCACGCACGCCGTGGTGCTTCTCCGACCAGTTCTGGTTGTAGACGTCGTTGTTGTGGTTCCCCGAGGATGAGACCGCGACCTTGAAGAAGTCCGGGTAGACGAGCATCGCCGCCGTCGACATGAAGCCGCCGCCGGAGTGCCCGTAGATGCCCACGCGGTCGATGTCGACGAAGTCGTGCCGGTCGGCGAGTTGCTCGATCGCGGTCTTCTTGTCCGCCAGCCCGTAGTCGCGGAGGTTCCCGTAGCCGTAGTTGTGGTACCACTTCGAGCGAGCCGGGTGGCCGCCGCGGTTCCCCACCGTGATCACGATCATCCCGAACTGGGCCAGCGCCGTCTCGTAGCGCGCCGTCGAGAACGACTTCGCAACGGCCTCCGTCTGAGGCCCGGGGTAGACGTAGGCGACGATCGGATACGTCTTCTCCGGATCGAAGTCGAACGGCTTGTAGATCACGCCGTACAGGTCGGTCACGCCATCGTCCGCCTTCACGGTGTAGGGCTCGGGGAAACCGTAGCCCGCCTCTTCCAGCTTCGAGAAATCCGCCGTCTCGAGGTCCATGATCCGGCGACCGTTCGCCGCGTGGAGCGCGGCCGCCGGGGTCGTGTTGACCCGCGAGTAGTTGCTGACGAAGAAGCGGTTCGACTCCCCCATCTCGACGCGGTGATCGAAGTCGCCGGGGTTCAGGATCGTCAGCCCGGAGCCGTCAAGGTTCACGCGGTACACGTGCTGGTAATAGGGATCCTCGCCTTCCTCGCGCGCGTTGGCCTGGAAGTAGACGACGCCGGCCGACTCGTCGATTCCGACGACCTGACGCACCGACCACGGACCCTCGGTGAGGCGATTGCGAAGCGTGCCGTCCGGCCCGAACCGGTACAGGTGAGCCCAGCCGTCCCGCTCGGACCACCACAGCATGTCGCCCGACTCGAGGAGTTCGAGCCGCTGGAACTCCACGTAGGTGTTGAGCCGCTCCTCGAACAGCACGCGTGCGGCGCCCGTCGCGGCATCCGCGACCATCACGTCCACGCGATGCTGGTCGCGGCTCTGCCTCACGAAGTGAAGTTCGTCCGAGCCGGGAGAGAGCCACAGCGAGCGGAACGGCTCCTCGCTGTCCGGATAGCGGAACTGGCGCGCGGAAGTCGTGAAGAGGCGGTGGTCCTTCCACTCCTCCGGCATTGCGACCTCGACCGTGTTCCGGTCCTGGAGGTCGTAGATGAGAAGCTCGGGCTGGCTCACGGTCTCCTCGCCCGGCATGTCGTACTTGTAGGACTCGAGCTCGGGCCGCTTGTTGCCGACCATGTGGATGACCCAGAGGTTCCCCACCTCGCGCCGGTCGCGGCGGATGAGGGAGAAGCGGCGTGAATCACGGGCCCACGAGATCGACACCCGCTTCCGCTCGTCCGCGTTCTCCTTCCGCTCGATGTCCGTATCTCCGCGCTCGAACACGGCGTAGCTGTAGTGCTCCTCACCGTCCGTCGTGAGCTGCGTCTCCTCGACCTCGATCCCCTCCTCCGCTTCGTCCGCCTCGTCCCCGCTCTTCCCGCGGCGCGCCTCGAGGAACTGCCGGTAGTCGTCCCCGCTCATCATGTGGAGGTTGTGGTCGCGGGCGAAGATGACCGTCTGGCCGTCGGGGGACACGCTGGCCCATGACGGATGATTGTCGGGCGCCTCCCAGTCCTCGAGTTCCCGCAGCACCCGCGTGTTCACGTCGTACTCGAAGTGGAACACCTTCTTGCGCGCGCGCCGGCGCTGCTGCTCGCCCTCCTCCTCCTCCTCGTCCAGCTCCTCCATCTCCGATTCCGTCTCGTCTTCCTCCTCATCCTGCGAGGACTCGACCTCGAACTGGAGCGTGTTCGCGTCGATGAACCTGATCGCGCGGATCGGGAGGTGCTGGCCGTCCCAGGGGTCGCGCGTGATGCGCGTGAGTTCGGCCGCGATGCGGTCGTTGTCGAAGATCTGCCGCTTCGTCCCCGCCACCGGATCCACGATCTGGTAGAAAGAACCGTCGGAGGTCTCCCATTCGTACCAGAAGGACTCCGAGCCTTCGATCCACTGCGGATCGACCGAGGTGGAGTAGACGAGATCCTGGATCTTGTACGGTGCGAAGCGCGCCGCGAGGCGGTAGTTCGCCGGGTCTTCCGCGGTCTCCTGCGCGGCGAGCGGCGCCGCGAGCAGGATCACGGCGGCGAACGGAAGGAAGCGGCGGAGACCGGCACGGTATACGGAGTTCATGGCAAGACTCGTGGTTGTCGTTTGGAGAGCGGGCGACGAGAGAACGTCGGAGAACGTGGAGGAGGTGCCGTGGCCTGTCCAGATGGGCGCACCCTGCCGGTGGGGGCCGGTCCGGACGACCGACCCCCGACAGGCAGAGGCTAGGTGAAGTTCGCCGGCGGCTAGTCGCCGCGTCCGAGCATCATGCCGACGACGGCGCCGGCCGCGCCCCACAGGACGCCGGTGACGACGACATCGACGACCACCGAGGCGAGCGTCGAAATGTTCATCGCGCCCAGCATCACGAACCCGAAGGCGACGGCGATGAGCGCGCCGAGCTTCGCGCCCGCCTGAGCGCCGCCGGCGACGTCCGTCGCGCCCTTCCAGCCCAGGGCGGTCGCGAGCACGCCCCCCGAGGCGAGCTGGCCTACGGCGATCCAGAGGAAGTCGGGAGACTCCTTGATGACGCCGGTGGCGGACCCCGCGTTGGCTGCGAAGAATCCGCCGAGCACAAGCTCATACAGTACGTAGCCCCCCACAAAAAGGACGACGGCACCGGCGACTGATGCGACGAGGCACTTCGTGTTCATGGCGTTACCTCCGCCTGAGGGTGGGTGGCCCCCCCTGACACGTCCCGTCCCCGATCCGGCGCAGGCCTGAGACCCGGGTGCCGTGACGCAGAACACCTCGGCTATTCGAACGCCGATGCATTCTTCCCTGCGGCGTTGCTCGCCTGGCAGACACGGACGCCTCGGCACTCTCGGTAGCTCGCCGATTCCGCGTCACGACACCAGCCTGCCGGATTCAGCATAGGAATCGCTAAAGGCAGCCGGCAAGAGCGATTAGATGGAAGAGCCCGCCGGAGCGGCGGCCAGCCCGCAGCAGGGCTTTGCCACGGGCTGCTAGAACCGGTCCAGCCGGGGGTTGACCACGTTGGAGTAGATCGACCCGAAGGTGTAGGAGAAGCCCACCGACACGCCGTACTCGAAGCCGCTCTGCAGGATGCGCTGCCGCAGGAGCACCTCCTCGGTGGTCGCGTCGCCGGCGGGCACGTTTAGCTGGTCGCGGATGCGCGAATAGTTCGCGTTCAGCCGCAGCGACAGGCCGCGGAAGATCCGGAAATCGGCCCCCGCGAAGGCCGTGAAGCGGTTCTTGGACGGATCGTGGAGGAACTGGGAGAAGGTGAGGAAGCCGTACGATTCGCCCCACGGCTGGCGGACGCTGAGACGGACTCTGAACCGGTGGTGGGGGAGGGCCTCTTCGTGCTTGAGGAATACGGTCTGCTCGATGTAGTCGTGATACCGGAGGCCGATCGTGTACAGAAAATTGAACTGCCTCCGGGTCGACTCCGAGTAGGGGAAGATGTTGTACTCCAGAGCCGGCCCCACCCGGAGCTGCAGGTCTTCGTTGGCGAAGCTGGAGTGTCCCACTTCGTACGCGGCGCCCGCCGACCAGTGATCCGACAGGCTCCACACGCTGAGTCCCTCCGCATCGTAGCTCTCGCGGACGCTCGTCACGGATGTCGTGTCCGAAGTCTCGAAGAGCCTCCGGTTGTAGCTCCCGCCGATCGAGAATTCGAGCTTCAGGGCGTCGGTCACGCGATCGGCCGAGAACCCGCCCCCGAGTTCGTACTCCTCGGTGCGCTCGTCCACCTCGAACTCGACGTTCGAGCGCAGCCGGAAGGTCCAGAAGTTCCAGGGGTCGTCCTCGGGTCTGGCCGCAGCCTCGCCGCCCTCCGCACCGTCGTAGCGGACGTCGATGTTGGCGGCCTGCTCCGTGCGGGCGATGTAGCGCAGCAGTCCCAGTTCGAGTACGCGCGCGACCTCGGTCAGCCGCTGCTCGACCGCGAGGTTGACGCGGGTCACCACCTCGAGCCGATCCGTGATCTCTGCGAACTCCTCCCGCCCGATGAAATCGAGCGTGAAGCGCTGGCCGCCGCTGCCCGTGCCTTCCGAGGTCATGAGGATGTGGACCTGCGCGTCCTCGCGGTCGCGCGTGTAGTTCACGTACGGTATCTCGCGCCGGTAGAAGTCGAAGTCGCACATGCCGCGGCCGCCGTCGCAGTCGAAGAAGACGCGGAGGGCGCCGTTGCCGTTGGCGATGGGCGTCACCTCCTGCGCGGGCAGGGGAACGGCGGCCAGGCAGGCCGCGGCAGCGAGAAAGGCCGAGAGCTTCACTCGAGGATATCCTTGACGGGCGGCTAGAAGAACTGGTCGATGAGGATCGGGTTGCCGTCGGGATCCTCGAGCACGACGTGGGCCGGCCCGGAGTCACCCGCCTCTTCCGTCCCCTGCGTGATCTCCACGCCACGTTCCCGCAGCGTCCGTTCGAGTTCCCGGACGTCCGTCCACGACTCCATCGGCTTTCCCTCGCGCGTGAGCCCCGGATTGAAGGTGAGGATGTTTTTCTCGAACATGCCGTGGAAGAGGCCGACCACGGTCCCTCCGTTCATCATGATCAGGTAGTTTGCCTCGGCGTCACCGCCCGTCTGCACGAAACCGAGCTTCTCATAGAACGCCTTCGAGGCGGCGAGGTCCTTTACCGTGAGACTGATCGAGAAGAGGCCGAGATCCAAGGGATCGCTCCGGGCTGTGGGCACTGTGGCGACGGTCGCCGGGAAACTGATGCTCCAGAGCCGCGCCGCCAACGGTGCGCGCCGAGACCGTCCGGCTCTCCGGTTCCGGCCATCCGCGCGATGAGCGCGCTCCGTCTTTCGCTCCGCTCACCGCAGCTGCGGCGCGAGGCCGCGGAGAGGATCCTCGATCCGTCCGCGGCCGCGACGGCCAGGGACGTGATCCGAAGCTGGCATGGATACGACGCGACGCCGATGGTAACACTGCCGGGGCTCGCCGCGTTGCTGGGAGTGGAATCGGTCCGGGTAAAGGATGAATCGTCGCGCTTCGGGCTCGGATCGTTCAAGGCGCTCGGCGGGGCTTTCGCGGTCCTGCGCGCGCTGCAGGACGAGATCGAGCGTCGGACGGGCACCCGTCCGACGGCGGCGGAGTTGCGGGCCGGGCATCCGCTGGCGACCGGGATCACGGTCACGACCGCCTCGGCGGGGAACCACGGCCGGTCCGTGGCGTGGGGAAGTGCCGAATTCGGCTGCCGCTGCGTGATCTTCCTTCCGGAAGACGCGATACCGGCTCGCGCCCGCGTGATCGAGGAACACGGAGCGAGAGTCGTCCGCGTACCCGGCGAGTACGACGGCGTCGTGGGGCACACCGACCGGGAGGCCGCGCGGCACGGCTGGATCGTCGTCTCCGACACGGCGTACGAAGGCTACGAGGAGACGCCGCGCCGCATCATGGCGGGCTACACGCTCCTCGCCGCGGAGATGCTGGACGACCTCGCGGATGCCGGCGCGGCGCCGCTCACGCACCTCTTCGTGCAAGCCGGCGTCGGCGGCCTCGCGACCGGGGTGTGCGGCCATTTCGCACAGGTGTGCGGCGAGGGGCGGCCGCGTTTCATCGCCGTCGAGCCGTGGTGGGCCGACTGCTTCGGCCGGAGCCTGCGACTCGGCCGGGCGAGCATCGCGGAACCGCCGTTCCACACCGCGATGGGCGGTCTCGCCGCCGGCGTCGCGTCGACGGTCGCCTGGGACTGTCTGGCGCCGCTGCTCGACGCGGCCATTGCGCTCCCCGAGCCCGCATGGACCGCCGGCGCCGAGGCGCTGGAGTCCGGTCGGCTGGGCGCCCGCATCATCGCGGGCCCGTCCGGCGCCGCCGGCGCAGGAGCGCTCCTCGCCCTCGCCCGCCTCCCCGGCCTGCGCCGGCTCCTCGGCCTCGACGCGTCCTCGCGGATCGGCGCGCTCGTCACGGAGCAGCGTTTCGACTGACCGCGGCCGCTTGCCGCAGGCCTCCTCGTCCGTATAGTCGATCACGCCGATCATCGAGTCGCACGCGCGAACCGCCACCGCACGCCGAGTCCCCTCGATCCGCCCGGGAGCCACATGTCCGATTTCGCCGCCCATATCGACCGCGAACTGCCTCGCTTTCACGACGAACTGAAGGCCTTTCTACGCATTCCGAGCATCAGCACCGATCCCGGACATGCGGACGACGTCCGCGCCTGCGCGGATTGGGTCGCGGAGCACCTCCTCGCGGCCGGGATGCACGAGGCCGAGGTCATCGAGACCGGGGGGCATCCCATCGTCGTCGGCGAACGGATCCACTCGGCAAAGGCCCCGACCGTGCTCGTGTACGGGCACTACGACGTGCAGCCCTCGGAACCCGACGAGTTGTGGACGAGCCCGCCGTTCGACCCGGAAGTCCGCGATGGCCGCCTGTACGCCCGCGGATCGATCGACGACAAGGGGCAGGTCCACATGCACATCAAGGCGCTCCAGACGCGCCTGGCGTCCGGGGCGGATGTCCCCGTCAATCTCAAGCTCGTGATCGAGGGCGAGGAGGAAGTGGGGAGCCGCCACCTCGCGGCGTTCCTCCACGAGCACGCCGCGCGGCTCGCCTGTGACGCGATCCTCGTCAGCGACACCGGGATGTTCTCCCCGGAGTTGCCGTGCATCACGACCGGACTGCGGGGCATCGTCTACACCGAGATCAACGTCCACGGCCCCCGGTCGGACCTTCACTCCGGTACCTACGGCGGCGCGGTCGTGAACCCCGCCAACGCGCTGGCCGCCATCCTCGCCGGGCTCCGCGACGAAGATGGCCGGGCCACGGTGCCGGGATACTACGAGGCGGTTCGACCCATCAGCCCCCGCGAGCGTGCCGATCTCGAACGCCTCCCCATGGATGAAGAGACGCTCCGGAGGGGCGTCGGCGCACCGGCGCTCGGCGGGGAAGCCGGGTTCTCCGCGCTGGAGCGGCTATGGTATCGCCCCACGCTCGACGTGAACGGGCTGCTCAGCGGCTTCACCGGCGAAGGCTCGAAGACCGTCCTCCCCTCGCATGCGATGGCGAAGGTGTCGATGCGGCTGGTTCCGGATCAGGACCCGGCGCAGGTGGTCGAAGCCTTCGAGGCCCGCGTCCGCGAACTCGCGCCGGAGGGCGTGACCGTCGAGATCCAGCGCTCCCACGGCGGCGCGCCGTGGGTGGCCGACACCGAACATCCCGTCTTTGACGCCGCCTCCGCCGCGCTGGAGTCGGGGTTCGGCGCGCCGCCCGCCTACATCCGCGAGGGCGGCTCGATTCCCATCGTGCAGGAATTCGAGGAGACGTTCGGCGCTCCGGCGCTCCTCATCGGCTTCGGGCTTCCGGGAAGCAACATGCACGCCCCGGACGAGTGGATCGACCTCGAAGTCTACCGAAAGGGGATCGCCGCCCTCGCCGACCTCTACGGCCGTCTCGCCGACCCACTCGCCTGAGCCGCCGCGAGTTCAGTCGACCGGGACGACGTCGAGCTCCGTCGTGATGTCGATGCAGCCGGAGAGCGTTCGGTAGACCGGACACTTCGGCGGATGGGCCTCGAACGCGCGCCGGATCGCATCGGCGTGCGCTTCATCCGCCTGCAGACGGTATCGGGCCCGGATCCGCCGGATCACGAGCACGCCGTCGTCCGTCTCGACCTCGCCCTCCACGTTCGCCACCAACCGTCCTTCATCCGCCTTGACGCCGCGCGCTTCCAGCGCGCCCCCGAAGGTTCCGGCCAGTCAGCCGCCGGTCGCGGCGATGACATAGTCGAGTGTCGTGGCGATGTCGCGGTTGTCGCGGACGCCGTAGTACTCGGCGACCGCGGAGTGGACGCCGAAATCGACTGGCGCATCCGTGGCCGGGATCTCTGCCGTGCGGTACGGACCCTTCTGTCGCACGATCTTCACGTGCGAGCGGTAGACGACTTCACTCATTGGCCGGTTCTCTCCGTGATGATGTCGAGGAAGTTCATGACGACGCGGTGCGTGAGCCCCCAAATGGCGTCGTCCTCGTACAGGATGGAGGGCCACACATGTTCGTGGCCCCCATCGGGATAGCGGACTTCCGAGCGCAGTGCCGGATCGCGCAGCGCGCGGAGCGGAGCCCACACATGATACTGCACTTCGGCGTTCGTCGAGACCCGTGCGTCCTCCCCGTGCCACGCGACGAAGGGGGAGATGAGGATCGACGGGATCCGGCGCGTCACCGGGTGCAGGTCGTCGAGCCGTCCGAGGAACCCGTTGCGCGGAAGATCGAGCCCCACTTCCTCGCGCAACTCGCGGCGCGCCGTCTCCAGGAGATCGGCGTCCGCCGCGTCCCGGTGCCCGCCGGGAAGCGCCATGTGGCCGGACCACGGGTCGCCGGGGAGCTCCGCCCGACGGACGAAAAGCACTTCCAGGTCGCGACCGCGCGGACGGACCACGAGGGTCACGGCCGCGTGGCGCTCCGCCGCCCCGGGGTCGACCTCGGTGTGACCCGCCGTGACCAGCCGATGAGCGACCCGTGCCGCGCTCCAACCCTCGCTCACCGACCCTTCTCCGCCTCGTCGAGGAGGCGCAGATAGCTCTCCAGCCGCCTCCGGCCGATCCTCCCATCCTCCACGGCCGCGCGAACCGCGCAGTCCGGCTCCACCCGATGCCGGCAGTCCGCGAACCGGCAGGCGTCGCTCATCGCGGCGATCTCGACGAAGCCCCCCGAAAGTTCCGCCGGATCCAGCTCCCACAGCGCCAGGTACTGCAGGCCGGGTGTGTCCGCCACGTAGCCGCCCCCCGGATATCGATAGAGCGCCGACGCCACGGTCGTATGCCGCCCCCGCCCCCGCCGCTCGCTGATCTCGCCCACGCGCAGGTCGAGTTCCGGCACGATCGCGTTCAGCAGGCTCGACTTTCCCACGCCCGACTGCCCGCTGAGCACCGTGATCCGCCCCGCGAGGCGTTCCGAAAGCGCCCCCAGTCCCGCCCTCGACTCGACGCTCGTCCGCAGCGTCTCCACGCCGAGCGCCGCGTACTGTTCGAGGCCGTCCCCGGGTGCCGGCTTCCCGGCCGCCGCGCCGGAACTCGCAGCGTTTGGCACAGGCTCCGCGAGGTCCGTCTTGTTCACGACGAGGAAGGCATCGATGCCGCTCAGCGCCGCGAGCGCGAGCAGTCGGTCCACCATGAGGAAGTCGGGATCGGGCGCCGTCACCGAGACGACGACGGCGACCTGGTCCACGTTCGCCACGATCACCTGCTCGCGCCGCTTGGAGACACCGTGCCGGGAGAGCGCGCCGCTTCGCGCGCGAAGCCGAACGATCCGCATCTCGTCGCCGACGCGTTCCATCTCTACGAGGTCGCCGACCGAAACGATGCGCGAGTCCGTCCGCTTCAGGCGCCCCCGCAGCGAGGCCCGGACTACCGTCCTGGAATCGTCGACGTGATAGACCCCACCCGCGATCCGCAGCACGCGGCCAACGGTAGCGGAGGGGCCGCCGGAGCTCACGCCGAGCTGCGGCTTCCGTCCGGAGTCGCGGAGTTCACCCGGAGCCGCCGTCGGCGTCCGTCCCGTCGCCCAGCTCCTCGAGACAGTTCCACGCCAGCAGCGCGCACTTGATGCGGACCGGAAACTTCGAGACCCCCGCCAGCGTGCGCAGATCGCCGAGGTCGTCGTCCGACAGCAGCGCTCCGTCTCCGTGCAGGAGGTGCGTGAACTTCCGGGAGAGTTCCAGCGCCTGCTCGAGCGATTTGCCCCGCACGCGTCCCGTGAGCATCGACGCCGACGCCAGGCTGATCGAGCACCCGCGGCCCAGAAAGCGCGCCTCGGCGATGCTCCCCCCTTCCACGCGCAACATGAGTTCGATCACGTCGCCGCAAAGGGGGTTGTTCATCGTGATCGCGTGCGTGGCTCCGTCCAGTTGCCCCTTGTTCCGGGGTTTCCGGTAGTGATCGAGGATGACTTCCTGGTACAGCTGGTTGAGCGACGAAGGGATTTCCCGGTCGATCGGCCCGGGCGTGGCAGATTGTCCCGAGGAGCTCGGCGTCGTCGGACGGGGTTCGATCATGGATTCAGGCGATGCCGCCGAAGACTTCGGCTGCCAGGGCGAGCCCTTCGCACAGCACGTCGATCTCCCGCGGCGAATTGTAGAAGTAGAAGCTCGCCCGGGCCGTGCTGCTGATCCCGTAGTGGTCCATCAGCGGCTGGTTGCAATGGTGCCCCGCCCGGATCGCGATTCCCCGCTGGTCGAGGATCGTGGAGAGGTCGTGCGGATGTATGTCACCGTAGGTGAAGGAGAAGACCGCGGTCCGCCCTTCGCGCGGGCCGTACAGGTGAAGCCCTTCGATCTCGTCGAGCCGCTCGAAAACGGCGCGCTTCAGGGCGTCTTCGTGCGACGCGATCGCCTCCGATCCGAGGTCCGCGAGGAAGCGGGCGGCTTCGCCGAAGCCCACGACGCCCGAGATGTTGGGCGTTCCGGCCTCGAACTTGTGGGGAACCTTCGCCCAGGAAGATCTTTCGAGTTTCACGTCGGAGATCATCTCGCCCCCGCCCTGATACGGGGGCATCTCCTCCAACAGTTCTCTCCTAGCCCACAACGCTCCGACGCCGGTAGGGCCACACATCTTGTGGCTGCTGAACGCGTAGAAGTCGCACCCGAGCTTCGCCACATCGGTGAGCATGTGGGGCGCGGCCTGCGCTCCGTCGATGAGCGTCAGCGCGCCGGCGGCGTGAGCGCGGTCCACGATCTCGCGGACCGGATTGACGGTCCCGAGGCTGTTGGAGACGTGCGTACAGGCGACCAGCCGGGATCGCTTTCCGAGGAGCCGGTCGTAGTCGTCCAGATCGAGCGTGCCCTCGGGCGTGACGTCGACGAAACGGAGCTTGCACCCCGTGCGGCCCGCGAGCAGCTGCCACGGCACGAGGTTCGAATGGTGCTCCATCTTCGTGAGCACGATCTCATCGCCCGCGCCGATGGACGCGTCCCCCCAACTCGACGCGACGAGGTTCACCGCCTCCGTCGTGCCGCGCGTGAAGACGATCTCCGCCGGATCTCTCGTCCCCGCATGCGCCGCCACCGAACGGCGGGCGCCCTCGTAGGCCTCCGTCGCTTCGGCGCTGAGCTGATGCACGCCACGGTGCACATTGGCGTGTTCCTCGCGCAGATAGCGCTCGACCCGGTTCAGCACGCGGAGCGGCTGCTGCGAGCTCGCCGCGTTGTCGAGGTAGGCCAGGGGGTGGCCGTGGACTTCCCTCGAGAGAATGGGGAACTGGGCCCGGATCGCCGCGAGATCCCAGCCGCCGTCCTCCGAAACGTCACCCGCATCGCCGTGCCCGGCCGCCTCCGGGGGGCGCTCTGACGCCAAGGTGCCCGTCGCCTGCTTCGTATCCGTCATCTCCGCCATCGGGCCCCGGTCCTCGGCTGGGTCCGGCTCAGCCGAGGTCGACCTGAATGTCGTCCCCGTCGATCCGCACGTCGAAGCGTCGAACCGGCATGACCGCCGGGAGCGCCCTCGGCGCGCCGGTCGCCAGATCGAAGCGCGCCCCGTGGAGAAGACAGGTGATCTCGCCCGCCTCGACCTCGCCGTCCGAGAGCGGGAACTCTTCGTGGGAGCAGCAGTCCTCGAGCGCGTAGACCTCACCCCCGCTGCGGATGAGGGCGATCGCCAAGTCCTCGGCCATCACCCCGCACGTTCCGTTCTCCGGCACGTCGTCGACCCTGGCCACCGTGACGAATCGGCTCATAGCCCGATCTTCTCCTCGATCGCTTCGCGTACGCGCGCGCGGACCCCCTCCATCGGAAGGCGCCCGAGCACCTCATCGAAGAAGCCGAACACGAGCAGGCGCTCCGCTTGGCGCCGCGTGAGACCGCGGCTCATCAGATAGAAGAGCTGCCCGTCCTCGACCTGTCCGATCGTCGCCCCGTGCGAGCAGCGCACATCGTCGGCCTCGATCTCCAGGTTGGGAAGCGCGGAGGCATGAGAGCTCTCGCTCAGAAGCAGATTCCGGTTCGTCTGATAGGCGTCCGTGAGCTGGGCTCCCTTGTCGACCCGGATCAACCCGCGGAAGACGCTCGACCCGGCATCCGTCAGCGCCCCCTTGAACAGCAGATCGCTGTGCGCGTGCGGTGCCGCGTGATGCTGCAGCGTGTGGTGGTCGAAGTGCTGGTCGGAGTCGCCGAACCAGAGTGCGAGCATCTCGCTGTCGCTCCCGGGCCCGTCGAGACGGCTTGTGACGTCCGCCCGCGAAAGGTCGCCCCCGAGCGCGACGTTGAAGGTCACGACGCGCGAGTCGCGGCCCGCGGTCACGTGCTGCGTCGAGAACCGCTTCACGCCCCGGCCGAAGCGCTGGAGCGCGACGTACTCGATCCCCGCGCCCCCCTCGCCGGTGATCGTCGCCCCGTGAAGCGAGACCGTCTCCGCATCGAGGTCGCCGGAGAGGAACTCGTCGATGACCGCGGCCCGGGCACCGGACTCCGCGTACACGAACGAATGTGCGGAGGAGAGCGTCCCCGCCCGCTCGACGATGTGGAACGCGTGGATCGGCGCCGGCATCTCCACGCCGCGCGGAACGTAGAGGAAATAGCCTCCGCCCAGGAGAGCGAGGTGCAGCGCCCAGAGCTTCTCCTCCGCGGGGCCCGGCTGCGCCTCTAGCAGCGCCCGCCTCAGCACCTCCGGATGCCGATCCGCCGCGTCGCGGATCGACGACAGGACCACGCCGCTCCGCGCCACCTCGGGTTCGAGTTCGAGGTGCGCGACCCGCCCCTCCCGCAGCACGACGACGCCCGCCCGCTCCCCGGAGCGTCCGAGCACCTCCCGCACGTCCGCCGACAGCGCTTCCGCCGTCGCGGGTGCCGGGACCACCGGCGTGAGCGCCTCGAAGCCGACCTTCGCGAGGTCCGTGTACCGCCATTCCTCCGACTTCTTCGTCGGCCAGGGAAGGGCGGTGAACCGCTCCCATGCGGCGGCCCGTGCCCCCGCGAGCGCTTCCGGCTCCGTCAGCGCGCCGGCAAGCGTGTCGAAATCCGCCGCGGCCAGCGTAGACTCCGCCGGCCCGGCTGTCATCGTGCTCATCCGACCGATCCCTCCATCTCCAGCTCGATCAGCCGGTTCAGCTCGATCGCGTACTCGAGCGGCAACTCCTTGGCCACCGGCTCGATGAAGCCGCGCACGATCATCGCCATCGCCTCCGCCTCGTCGAGCCCGCGACTCATCAGATAGAAGAGCTGCTCGTCGCCGACCTTCGAGACCGTGGCCTCGTGCCCGATCGACGCCGTGTTCTCATCGATCTCGATGTAGGGGTAGGTGTCCGTCCGCGACGTCTCGTCGAGCAGCAGGGCGTCGCACTCGACGTTGGACTTCGCGCCCTCGGCGCCGTCGTACACCTTGCACAGTCCGCGGTACGAGGAGCGCCCGAGCCCCTTCGAGATCGACTTCGACGTGATCTGGGACGTCGTGTTGGGGGCGGCGTGGATCACCTTGCCCCCCGTGTCCTGGTGCTGACCGTCCCCGGCGTACGCGATGGAGAGGATCTCGCCGTGCGCCCGCTCTCCGACCAGATAGCACGACGGATATTTCATCGTGAGTTTCGAGCCCAGGTTCCCGTCGAGCCACTCCATCTTCGCCTCCTCGTGCACGAGCGCTCGCTGCGTGACGAGGTTGTACATGTTGTTCGACCAGTTCTGGATCGTGGTGTACCGGAAGCGCGCGCCCTTCTTGACCACGATCTCGATGACGCCGGAGTGGAAGGAGTCCGTCGAGTAGACCGGCGCCGTACAGCCCTCGATGTAGTGGGCTTCGGCCCCCTCTTCGCAGATGATCAGGGTGCGCTCGAACTGGCCCATGCGCTCCGCGTTGACCCGGAAGTAGGCCTGGAGCGGGATCTCCACCTTCACCCCCTTCGGGATGTAGACGAACGACCCGCCCGACCACACGGCCGAGTTGAGCGCCGCGAACTTGTTGTCGTGCGTGGGGACGACGGTCGAGAAATACTGCCGGAACAGCTCCGGGTGCTTCGCGAGTCCATCCTCGATCGACTCGAAGATCACGCCCTGCTCCTCCCACTGTTCCTTCAGGGAGTGGTAGACCATCTCGGACTCGTACTGGGCCCCGACCCCGGCGAGCGCCTTACGCTCCGCCTCTGGGATCCCGAGCTTCTCGAACGTGTCCTTGATCTCCTGCGGGACATCGTCCCAGGACCGCTCCATCTGATCCTGCGGCTTGAGGTAGAAGTAGATCTCGTCGAGCGTGTCCTCGAGCTTCGAGAGATCCCCGCCCCACTTCGGCATCGGCTTGGAGTAGTAGACCTCGAGCGCCTTCAGCCGGAAGTCGAGCATCCATTCCGGCTCTTCCTTGTGAAGCGAGATCTGGCGCACGATGTCGCTGGAGAGCCCGGGGACGGCCTTGAAGACGGGCTTGTCCTCCGTGACGAAGCCGTACTTGTACTCGTCGAGCCCTAGCCCGGTGATGGTCTCGTTCTGAGGCATGGTTCTTCCACCTTCCCTTACGGAATCAGACGGTCGCCGCCGCCCGCTGAAGCCAGTCGTATCCCTCGGCTTCCAGCTTGTCGGCGAGCGAGGCGCCGCCGCTCTCCGCGATGCGGCCGGCCATCATCACGTGCACGATGTCCGGCTGGATGTAGTTGAGGATCCGCTTGTAGTGCGTGATGAGCAGCACCCCGAGCGCCTCGTCGGCCTCCGACAGGCGGTTCACTCCGCGGGCCACGACCTTGAGCGCGTCGATGTCGAGTCCGCTGTCCGTCTCGTCCAGAACCCCGAGTGCCGGCCGAAGCACGGCCATCTGCAGGATCTCGTTCCGCTTCTTCTCACCGCCGGAGAAGCCGTCGTTCACATACCGGGTGGCGAAGCCCGGGTCCATCTTCAGCATCTCCATCTTCTCCGTGAGCGTGCGCTGGAACCCGAACACGTCCATTTCTTCGCCCTCGCCCAGCCGCGAGTTGACGGCGGTGCGCAGAAAATTGGCGATCGAGACGCCCGGGATCTCCGCCGGATACTGGAAGGCGAGAAAGATCCCCGCGCGGCTCCGCTCATCGGGCTCCAGCTCGAGGACATCCTCCCCCTCGAACAGGATCTCGCCGGCCGTCACCTCGTACGCCGGGTGGCCCGCGATGACCTTGGCGAGTGTGCTCTTGCCCGAGCCGTTGGGACCCATCAGCGCGTGCACTTCGCCGCGCTGGAGGTCCAGGTCGACGCCGCGGAGGATCTCCCCCTCCACGCCTTCGACTTTCGCCCGGAGTCCGCGTATCGACAGAAGCGGTTCTGACATTCGTGTCCTCTTGGTGCGAAAGGCCGGTCACCCAGGGGCGCCGGCCTGGAAATACAGCGTTCAATTCAAGATGAACCGATAACGATTATCGGCGGGACAAAGTACGCGGCGGACGACCCCTTATCAACCCTCGTTGAGACCCGTTCTCAACCGTTGTGCCCCGACTGCGACGCGCTTGCGACACGATGGTCTCCCGTCCGCTTCGAGCATCGGCGGCCCGCTGCACTCACTGCGGCGCAACCGTAGGTTGGCGGCCATGAAAGCGGCCTACTTCGAACGACACGGGGGGCCCGACGTCATCCGCGTCGGCGACCTGCGCGAACCGGCGGCGGGTCCGGGAGAGGCGGTGATCCGCGTGCGCGCGGCGGGCCTCAACCACCTCGATCTGTGGACGCGGCGCGGCCTGCCGGGACTCACGCTGAAGATGCCGCACATCGGAGGGTCGGATGTGGCGGGCGAGATCGCGGCGACGGGGGACGGAGTGGAGGGCTGGGCGGCCGGCGACCGGGTCGCGGTAAACCCGGGCCTCTGGTGCGTCCGCGCCGACTGCGAGTGGTGCGCGCGCAACGAGCACCCCCTCTGCACGACCTACCGAATCCTCGGCGAGCACGTGCCCGGCGGCTTCGCGGAAAAGGTCGCGGTTCCGGTGCGCAACCTCGTCCGACTGCCCGACGGCTTCCCGTTCGCGACGGCGGCCGTCGCGCCCCTCGTATACCAGACGGCATGGCGCGGACTCCTGTCGCGGGGGCGGCTGGCGCCGGGAGAGACGGTCCTCGTCACCGGGGCCTCGGGCGGCGTCTCCACCGCCGCGATTCAGATCGCGAAACACCACGGGGCGCGGGTATTCGCGGTCACGAGCGGACCCGACAACGTCCGGCGCGTGGAGGCGCTCGGAGCGGACCTCGTCATCGATCGTCTCGAGGAGGATTTTTCGCGGCGCGTCTGGATGGAGACGGGGAAGCGCGGCGTCGACCTCGTCCTCGACAGCGTGGGCGCGGCGACGTGGGAGGGCTGCGTCCGCGCGTTGGCGCCTGCGGGCAGGATGGTCGTGTACGGCGCGACGACCGGGCCGAAGGGCACGCTCAACATCGCGCGCCTGTTCTGGAGCCAGACATCGATCATGGGGACCACGATGGCGACGCGTGCCGAGTTCGAGGCGGTGATGGCACTCGTGCTGGACGGTACCCTCACGCCGGTCGTCGATGACGTGTGGCCGCTCGACCGGGCGCGCGAGGCCCACGAGCGGCTGGAGGCGGGCGGAGTCTTCGGGAAGCTCGTCCTCGAGCCGTGACCCCGGCTCCGGGGCGCGCGGAGCGGTTCCGGAGCCTCGCGGAGACCGCCTTCGACATCCTCGTCATCGGAGGCGGCATCTCCGGCGCGGCCGTCGCGCGCGACGCGGCCCGCCGCGGATTTCGCACCGCTCTCGTCGAAGCGGCGGACTTCGCGTCGGGCACGAGCAGCCGTTCTTCGCGCCTCGTCCACGGCGGCCTGCGCTACCTGGAGCACTTCGAGTTCGACCTCGTGTTCGAGGCGAGCCAGGAGCGGCGGACGCTGCTCCGGATCGCGACCCACCTCGTCCGGCCGCTGGAGTTCCACTTTCCGATCTTCCGGGACGGCCGCATCGGCCGGACGAAGCTGGACGCGGGGATGTGGCTCTACGACGCGCTCTCGCTGTTCCGGAACATCGAACGCCACCAGATGCTCGACACCGAGGCCATGCTCGCTCGTGAACCGGGGCTGCGCGCCGAGGGGCTGCTCGGCGGCGCGCGCTACTACGACGCCCAGGTCGACGATGCGCGACTGGTCGTCACGACCATCGTGGCGGCCGCCGAGGCCGGCGCGACCGTGGTCAACCGGGCCGAGGTCGTGCGCATCGACGCCTCCGACTGGCCGGGCCACCGGGCGCTGGTGAGAGATGCGGAGGGCGGGCGGGAGGTGGGAGTCGACGCCCTCGCGATCGTCAACGCCACCGGCGCGTGGGCCGAACAGACGCTCGACCGCGTCAGCGCGGGCCCCCCGGGACCCGGCCCGGGCGACGGCGCGGCGCCCGCCGTCCGCATCCGGCCCTCGCGCGGGACGCACATCCACATAGCCCGCGAACGGGTAGGGCACTCCGGCGCCCTGATCTTCGAGGCGCCCCAGGACGGTCGCGTGATGTTCATCCTCCCGTGGCGGGAGGACCTGACGCTCATCGGGACGACGGACGAGTTCTTCGACGGCCCGGCGCACGAGGTCGCGGCCACTCCCGGGGATATCGCCTACCTGCTCGAGGCCACCCGTAGCCTGCTCCCCGCGTCGAAGCTGGGACCGGAAGATGTGATCAGCGCCTGGGCCGGCCTGCGGCCGCTCGTGGCGCCGCCCGCGGACGGCGCCGACGAGGGCGCCGAGGAGGGCGCCGTCTCGAGGGAGTTCGAGGTCCATCAGCATCCCCCAGGCATCTTCACCCTGAGCGGGGGAAAGCTGACCTCTCACCGGCACATGGCCGAGGCGACGCTGGATCGCGTGCAGGCGTTCCTTGCGCCGGCCGGCGTGAAGGCGATTCGGAAGGTGGACACGGACAAGGTTCCGCTCCCCGGCGCGCGATTCCGGGATCTGGAGGCGCTCCGCAGCCGGATCCGGGCACGTGCCCGCTCGCAGGGACTCGAGCGCGCTTCCGCCGACCGGCTCACGCGCGCGTACGGGACGAGAGCGAACCGGGTGCTCGACCTCGTCGATCGAAATCCGCGGCTCGGCGAGAGGGTCGTCGCCGGGAGGCCGCACCTTCTGGCCGAAGCGGTGTATTCGGTGCGGAGCGAGATGGCCCTTCACGTCGAGGATATTCTCTTCCGGCGGATGCGGGTCGGCCTCGAGACGCGCTCCGGGACGCCGGAGGCGGCGCGCCGCGTCGCCGAAGTCGTGGCCCCGGAGCTGGACTGGACAACCGAACGACGGACGGAGGAAGTGAAACGGGCGCTGGACTTCAGGGCGGCGGACGACGGCGCGATCCGTGAGCTGGCGGCCCGCGCGAAGGAGGACCGCTGAACGGGCGGCCATGCCGGTGGGGCCACGTTCTCTTCGGCCTTGCGTGGCTCGCGGCGGCGTGCGCCCCGGCCGAAGACACGTCCGATTCGTCCGGCGTCCCGCCCGATTCCACGCCGTCCGCCGAGGCCGCGGCGGTTGCCCCGCTCCCGGGCGAGGGTCCGACCCGCGAATATCGGATTCTCCTCGTCAACCCGCTCGACGTTGACGCGTACGTCTTCGCCGCCGCGGGGGCGGGAAGCGTCGCGCTCGATACCGTGCCGCGCCGGGATTCGGTCCGGGTGAACGTTCGGGTGCGCGCCGATCTCGTCCGCCTCGAGGCTCGGGATGCGGAAGGCATACTCCTGGCGGCGACCGACCTCGCGCTGGCCGGGGATACCCTCAACCGCTGGGACATCGAGGCTGACTCTCCCATCCGACGTGTCACCATCGGGCCCGAGAGTTCGTTAAATGGCAGGAAGGCCTTATACTATGGGAGCGATCTGTGTCCGGATCCGGCGTTGGGTGCGGCGTTAGGTGCAGGGACGATGGGGGAGGGGGAACGCCATGAAGAAGCTGAGGATCGCGCTGGCGCTCGTCGCGAGTATCGCGATGATCGTCGTCGGGCAGCGTCAGGTCGGCCAGAAGGATGTGCGGACGCAGAAGGCCGACGTCCAGGGGTTCGATTCCGAGAACGAGGCCTTGTTCATCTAGCTCGACGGCCGGCGGCCTCGCCGGTCCTACCGTCCGAAGCACCGTTGGGCACTCTCGCGTCCGACGGTGACGGAGCATGACAGGTGCGAGGCACCGGATGAGTCCAGCCAGGAGTCGTGTCGCCCGAGGGGTCGGCTTGCGCCGTCGTCTGCTCCGAATCGCCTTGGTGCCGTATGTGGCGGGGCTCGCCGCCTGCACCGGCGAGGGCTTTGGGCCGCCGCCCCCGTTCTCTGATTGCTCGCTTCCGCTCATGAACTTCACGGACGCCGGCGCCGCGCGCTCAAACATTCCGGCGCTCACCAATCCCGACGTCGCCACGCGGCTCATCGCGCCCCACGTCGGTTACGTCAATCGCGGCGACCTCGTGATCGGGCTCGAATTCAACGGCCAGCCTCTCGCGATACCCCTGAAGCTCCTCTGGTATCACGAGGTTCTGAACCTGCAGGCCGACGTCGACCCGACCGTCCCGAATGCGACGGGAGAACGGCTCACGATCACCTATTCGCCGCTCACCGGGTCTGTCCGGGTCTTTGATCCCGCGGCGACCGACACGCCGGACTTCGCGGTGTCCAACTACGTCCTCGACAACAATCTCGTGATGGACGATGGTTCCGGGACGCTCTACCCCCAGTTGACGCGATCCGCCACCTGCGGCCCGCAGGACGGCGTCAACCTGAAGCGCGTACCGTACGAACTCATGGTGTACGGGGCCTGGCTCCAGGTCTTTCAGGACACCTGGATCGCAACGCGCGTGACGGGGCACGACTTCCTCTACACGCTCTACCCGTACGGGAACTACCGGGACCCGGACAACGCATCGCTCTTCTATCCGACGTCCGCCCCCATCGACCTGCGGCGAAAGCCCAAGGAGCGCGTGGTCGGGGTCCCGTCGGGGACCGGCGGCTACGCGTTCGCCATCTCGGACCTGCGAGAGGTGGCCGCACAGGACCAGGAGGGGCAGAATTTCACCGTCTGGGCCGCGAGTGCCCGCGTCGGGGGCGAGCCCGTGGTCGCGTTCTGGAACTCCGTCGCGCAGAGTGCGCGAGTCTACCACGCCCGTGCCAACGGCCGGTCGCTCACGTTCGAGGTCGTCGAAGGTCGCCGGCAGGACGTGGAAACGGGGAGCGTGTGGAACTTCGGCGGCGAGGCCGTGGCGGGCCCGCTCGACGGAGAGAGACTCGAGCCTCACCCCGAGGCGTACCACGCCTTCTGGTTCGCCTGGGCCGCGTTCCAGCCGGACACAGAGCTGTGGGAGCCCCCGGTTCCCCTCACCCGCTCGGCAGACTTCGTGCCGACGGATGACGCGACGCTGCTACCGTCCGATCCGGACCTGGTGAGACGGCGTCCGCGCTGAGCTGCGGCACCGCCCCGCTGGCGTCAGCGCGTCCCGGGCACCGCGGGCATCGGGTATTTCTCGAGCCAGGCGAAACCGAATTCGTCGCTTCGGACCAGGTAGGCGCTTTCCGCTCCGAAGGTGACGAGCCGTCGCTCCTCGGGCAGTTCCACCTGGGCGACTCGCTGCCCGCCCGCGTCGAACACATCGTACAGGTGCGCTTCCCCCGCCGGCACATGGCGCCGGACCCACGCCCGACCTTCCGCATCGACCGCGACCGCGCCGGCGGGAATGACCGGCTTCTCGTCGGGCCACTCGAAGTCCGAGCGATCCGCGTTGCTCGAGCCTGAAGGCGCGCGGCTCATGGACATCCGCATCCCGCTTCCATCGTCCGTGGCCTCGACACGCAGCCCGCCTCCGAGCTGGTCGAGCCACTCGTCCTGGTCCGCCCGCCGCACCCGCACCGGTTCGTACGGGATCCCGGGTCCCCGCGTGACCCCGCCCGCGCGATCCAGCCACTCCAGTCGGTAGCCGTCCGCGCGCGCGACCGCTACCCGGCCGTCCCAGGCCACGTTCCACGCGTCCTGATTGGAGAACGGCACTGGCCGGATGTTCACGCTGCGGTTGTTGGCGTCCCCCGACTCCACGCGCGTCTGTTCCGCAAGCCGGACCCGTCCGACCTCGGAGGTCTCGCCCGTCGCCGGATCGAAGCGCGCCACGGCCGCGGAGTCGGATATGCCCGCCATCCCGTCGAGTCGCTGCTGGAAGTAGATCCCGCCTTCGCGGTCGGTCCCTACCGGAATCATCATCGTCATCCCGGCATTCGGGCCTCCACGGGCGATGGGCCACGTCTCGCCGAAGCCGAGGTCCGCTTCGATGCGGGTGAGCCGCGCGTTGCCGAGATCGATGAGGAGCGTCGCGCCGTCCGGAAGGGGGAAGAGACCGTCCGGCGTCCGATACTCCGCCGGCCCCTGGCCCGTGTTCGTCAGCGTGTCCGCACCGCCCCCGGGCTTCCACGCGATGACCGCGGCGCCGAAACCGTCGGCTATGAGGACGCGGCCGTCGTCAAGTTCGCGCACGCCACGCATGGAACCCAGGCCGTCCTCGAAGGCCGCGGTCGCCATCCCGAACGAAACCCGCGGCGCCTCCTGTGCCTCCGCCGTGAGAAAGGCCGTTGGCAACAGCGTCGTCGCGGCCACCAGCCCGACGCGGATCGCCCCGGATTTCCGTGCCGTGTTCATCATCGAATTCCCGCCACTCCTCTCACCAGTTACCAGTTCTCTTCGGGCTCGTCCCACGTCTGGGCCCAGAATTCGTCCTCCTCGGCCCTCGCCAGCTCGAGATCCACCGGTTCGACATCCTCCGCGTCCACGCGGCCCACGGTCTCGATGCGCTGCACGATCTCGTCCGTCACGCCGGGGCGCGTCCGGCGGCGCAACTGGCTCCGGCGTCTCCAGCCGGCCACCGCCACCAGCACCGCAAGCGCCACGAAAATGTAACCGGTCACCGCTTCCCACTGTTCTCGACGGCCGGCGGACAGAGGCGGGGGCCGCGTTGCCCCCGCCACCGGCTGTGTACGAGCTACACTAGAGCCCCAGCCAGTGCTCGAACTTGACGAGGAAGATATTGGTGGACGGAATACGCGCGAGGTCCGTCAGATCGTCGCCGAGGCGGAACGCACCGTCGTTGCGGAAGGACTGCTGGTCGCGGCTCCAGACGAGGAACACGGTCGATCCGGGCCGATACTGCCAGCGCAAGACCAGGTTGGAGCGGAACGACTTCACGTTGAAGTCGGGATCCGCGAAGCCGAAGTCCGGCTTCCCGTCCCGGTCGGCGTCGACCTGGTAGAGTCCGAAGCCGTTCGCCTCCAGCCGCCGGATCTCGTTCTCCCCGTACGTCCGGAAGCGGTCGGCGAAATCGGAAGCCCGCGGATCATCGACCTCCATGAAACGGTCGTAGCTCCCCGCGCTCACGAAGGGCTGGGCGTAGAACTGAAGGGAAAGATCCGGGCTGAACGTGTAGTTCAGGCGCGTCGTGATCGAGACCGTCTGCTGGCTCAGACGCGCGAACACGTAGTGCGTCCCGTCGGAGGCGTCGGGGCGCGAGACGAACTGCCACGCCCGATCGTTCCACTGCAGGCTCGGGCCGAAGTTGAGCTGGAGACGGCTCGACGGCTGGAGCGTCACGTTCGGCGACAGGCCCAGGCGGCGGGTCGCGGTGCGGTACTCTCCTCCCGCGTTGAAGACGGCTCCGAGCCGCACCGGCTTCCGGGAGTCCGTGAACACGCCGCCCCAGCTGCTCCACTGGCTCGGCTGGTAGAGCGTGGGCCCTCCGCGCAGCGCCGTCGTGGCGAGTCCCGCCCACTCCTGGTTGAAACCGGCGAAACCGCGCCAGAAGTTCTTGAACTGGAAGTTCCCGTTCACGTTGCCGCCCGTGAACTGCCGTTCCCCGTTGAACGTCCAGCCGGACCACGTCGCCGCGTTCACGCCCCAGTTCCGAAACGGACCCTGCGGCCGGAACTGCTCGTAGTTCACCCAGACCGCCCCGACCCGGTAATCCGCGTTCTGCTGGAATCCCAGGTCATTCGATTCGAAGCCGGGCGAGCGGTTCTCGCCGAACAGTCCGTAGCGCCAGTTCCCGCCTCCCACCTTCGAGAAACTGATCGTCGACGTGCTGCCCGACAGACGCGTGCGGGTGGGGTCCAGTCCGTGCCTGGAGTCCGGGCTCTGGAAGTAGTGGACGGAGGAACGCTGGATGCGCGCGATCGCCTCCGGGCTCCCGCTCACCGTGCTCCCGATCACGTGACCGTCGATCTGATAGTTCCCGTTCCCGAACCGATGCCGAAAGTCGATCCCTCCGGTGTACGCCTCGTCCGCAAGGAAGGCGAGCGTCCCTCCGGCGCCGAGGCGCCGGTTCGTGGCGGTGCCGATGACGCCGACGGCGCTCTCTCCGTCGCGGAAGTCCTTGATGACCCGCGCCACGGCGTAGTTGGTCATCGGCTCCACGGGTTGCGCGCCGGATGTGCCCCCGGGCGAAACGAAGTGTGCGTTCTCACTCGAAGTCAGGGCATCGAGGAACCCGATCGACCAGCCGTCCGCCGTCTTCCCGGACAGCTTCGCCGCTCCGAGAATGCTCGTCGCCTCCGGCACGTCGCGGTATTCCGCCGGGCCCGTCACGGACCCCTGGGGCGTACGCCCGATCCGGCGGCTGTAGAAGAGCGACTCGTTGTTGTCGCCGCCTCCGCCGAAGGAAAAACCGAAGATGTCCGATCCCTCTTGGAAGAACGGCCGCTTCTCGGGGAAGAACGTCTCGAACGCCGTGAGGTTTACGACGGACGGATCCGCTTCGACCTGCCCGAAATCGGGGTTCACGGTGACGTCGAGCGTGAGATTCTCCGTGATCCCGTACTTCAGGTCGCCGCCCACCGTCTGGCGCAAGTCCGTGGCCGCGTAGAACGGATTATCCGCAGTGCCCGGCGCCCGCGTGGCCGACGAGAGGACGTAGGGCCGTACCTCCAGATTGCGGCGCGGCCGGAGGCCCTGGAGGTCGCGCAGCGTGCCGAAGGCGGACACGACCCGCGAACGATCCTCCGGCAGGGGCGACCAAACGCTCGACTCCTCGAGGCGGGCGATCTCGCGCACGAAGTTGATGCCCCACGTGCTTCCGGAACCGTCGTCCGATGAGCTGGCGAACCGGAGTTGCGAGAGGGGGATCCGCAGTTCGGCGGTCCAGCCCGTTTCGTCGGAGCCCGTCGCGCTCTCCCACACCGCGTCCCAATCGCCGTCCTCCTGCGTGTCGGAGAA
Source organism: Candidatus Palauibacter polyketidifaciens (assembly GCF_947581785.1). Lineage (NCBI taxonomy): Bacteria > Pseudomonadati > Gemmatimonadota > Gemmatimonadia > Candidatus Palauibacterales > Candidatus Palauibacteraceae > Candidatus Palauibacter > Candidatus Palauibacter polyketidifaciens. The sequence goes on from NZ_CANPVO010000040.1 coordinate 42,725, forward strand.
CATCAGCGCGTCGCTCTGGACGCCCGCCACGCTGACGGAGAAGCGGAACGCCGTGCGGTGATCGAAGTAGCTGTCGAACGCCACGGAAAAGGCGTCCGTCGTCACCTCCTCATCGCGGCGCGCGAGCCGGCGGATAATCCCGTCGGGATCGCGGTCGTACATCCGCGCGCCGATGTAGACGGCGTCGTCCGTATAGAGAACCCGGACCTCGGTGCGCTCGCTCGCCGGCTCGCCCGGGTCGGGCTGAAACTGAACGAAGTCGGTGGCAACCGGCGCGCCGTTCCACGCAGCTTCGACCAGCCGTCCGTCGATCTGCGGCGCTTCCGTCGCGCGGACGGCCCGGAGCGCCGGGGCCGCGGCGGCCCGCGCGTTTGTCTCGCCGCCGATCGCGGAGTCCTGCGCCGCAAGCGGCGTGGCCAGGCCCATCAGCAGCACGAACGCCGCCCACCGGCGCAACGGGGCGGCGGAATCTATCAAGAACGAGGAAAACCCCAACGTAACCTTCCTTAAGCAGCCCGAACTTCAAACCCTGCGAAGTAGGACGCGTCGAGCCGTCGAAAGGTTGCGGTCCGTACCTGGCCCGCACCCCCCGGCCGCCGCGTCAATGGCGGGAACGAGGCCGGCGCAAGAAAAGTTGCAGCGGGGTCAGCCGTCCGGGTCAGCCGTCCGGGTCGGCTTCCAGGCGGGCGATCTCCGCTTCGGACGCGATGTAGCCGAACCCCGCCCAGCCGGAACCCTCGAGAATGAGGCGGTACATCTCCGCCGCCTGCGCCTCGCGGCCGTTGTAGAGGTGCCAGGTCGCGATGCCGTACGCGACCGCCACGCCCGCCGGATCTCCGCTCTCGGGATCCCACAGTTCGTCGGCATCGAGCTCCCCCCGGTACATGAGGAGGAGCCGGTGATAGCTGGTGTTCTCGATGACATCGAGATCCGCCGTCACCGGTTCGAGGACGGCCGCCGCCTCCGCGTCGCGGCCCAGACGCCGGAGCGCCATGTACCACCAGTGCGAGATGGCCACGAGCTGGTCGGGGTTCGTCGTCACGGCCATGTAGGCCTCGTACGACGGCAGCGCTCCCTCGAAATCCCCTTTCAGATAGCGGGCCAGCGCCAGGTGGTAGTGGATGTTCGACTGCAGCGTGCTCGTCGGGATGCCGCGCGCGTTGGGCTGGCCATCCGGCTCGACCTCGTCCTCCTCGCCTCGCACGAGGCCGGCAGCGTGAGAAAGGTCCTCGATGGCGCGGTCGAACTCGCGCACGCTGATCCAGCGGTGCCCTCGATGACGGTACATCCGCGCGTCATCCGGGTGCTTCCCGATCCCCTCCGAGAAGATCTCGATCGCGTCGCGAAACGCCCCCGTGTACCCGACGCGCCGCCCGAGCCAGATGATCGCGTCCGCATCGTCCGGATCCGCGTCGTAGTCCGCGCGCGCGACTTCGATGTCTTGCGCCTGCTCCGCCGAAGCGGGGGAAGGATAGAGAGGTTCGCCGAGGAGGGAGATCGCCTCCGCCCCCTCCGGCAGTCCAGCTCCGGTGGCGGACGTTTGCGCCTCCTCCGCCGCCTCCCCGCAGGCCGCAACGCCGAGCGCCAGCACGAGGGCGCGCAGTTCCAGTCGGTAGCGTGTCATCGTTTTCCTCGGAAGAGGGATTTCCGCGCGGCTCGCAAAACCCGGGCCGGATTGCGAGCGTACAGCGGACTGTCAGGATCCAACATCAAGCCGGACTCGCGGGCGCGCCGCAAGGGAGGTGGACATGACCGAGGAACACCGAGTGCCGGGCGAGAACCTCGTGCGGAAGATCAAGGAGATCATCCGGGAGGGGAACGTCCGCCGCATCACGATCCGGAACGAAGACGGCAAGGAACTCATCGAGGTGCCGCTCTCCATCGGCGTCGTAGGGACGTTGATGCTGCCCGCCTGGGCGGCGATCGGCGCCATCGCCGCGCTCGTCACGAACTGCTCCATCGTCGTGGAACGCGAAGAACCCGAAGGAGAAACGAACTCCGCCCCGGTGCCCGCCGATGGCGAAGATGGCCGATAGAGCGGAGCATCGGTCTCGGCAACGCCGAACCGGACGACTATCTTGAAGGAAGCGGCGTCTTCGCAGGGACGCCGCATCCGAAACTGACGGAGGTTACATGAAGAAGCACTTGCTCAGATTGTGCGCGCCGCTGGTCGTCGCGGCCCTTGTCGCGGGCTGTGGCGGCGGCGACACCGTGGACCCGGAGCCGCCCCCCGCCGCGGGACCGCCGGACCTCTCCGGCACGTATAGCCTCGTATCCCTGACCCAGGGTGGGGCTACAGTCGGTCCGCCGATCGCCTCAGGAACTTTCACGCTCTCGCAGACCTCGTCCTCCGGCGACACTGCATCGGGCACGATGACCTATGAAGTCTCGGTACCTGCCGCGGGGATCATGCTTCAGGACCAGGGCACGTTCACCATCCGTACCGACGGCACCTGGCAGCAGAGCGGTACCGAAGTGCAGGCTCTGGGTACGTACACGTTGGCGGGCAACGTCCTCACCGTGATCGTAACGGAGCCGCTCGCCGCCGTCTCGACTACAGTTTGGCAGCGGCAGTAGAGGTCGGGATCCGACGACGTCTCACGGCAGGCGCCGCGCTCGTCTTCTTCTACATGCGCGCGGCGCTCGCCTCCTTCTACGCGCGGGCGGCGCTTGCCTCCTTCTACGCGAGCGCTCCGCTCGCCGCCCAGGCCCAGGACGCCATCGTCCGCGGCCGCGTTCTGGACGCGGAGACGGGCGCGCCCCTCGCCGGGGCCACCGTGCTCATCCGCGACACCCCGCTGAGCGCGACGACGCGGCCCGATGGCGGCTTCGGCATCGCCTCTCCCGCCAACGGGACCTTCACCCTCGTCGTCGTGGCGGACGGCTTTCGCGTCGCCGAACGCGAACTTCAGACCGGTCGGTCGGGCGAACTCAGTATCCTGCTCGAGCGCCGGCTGTTCGACGTTCCCGAGTTGACCGTGACGGCGAGCCGCTCCGCCGTCCGGACCGGCGAGGCTCCCGTGAGCGTCGCCGTGATGAGCGGCGACGAACTCGGCAACCGCGACGCCGTGACCCTCGACGAGGCGCTCCCCTTCGCGCAGGGCGTGATCTTCAATTCCGGCCAGATGGACATCCGCGGCGCCACCGGCCTGGCGCGGGGCGTCGGCAGCCGCGTTCTCATGCTCCTCGATGGCCACCGCGTGCTCTCCGGCGTGGGCGCGTCCATCGATTTCAGCGGCCTACCCGTGCTGGACGTGGACCAGATCGAGATCGTAAAAGGCCCTCATTCCACCCTGTGGGGGACGAACGCGCTGGGCGGCGTCGTGAACGTGATCACGAAACGCCCGCCGGCGGAGCCCGAGACCATCGTCCGCGGCTACGTGGGACTCTTCGACACGCCGGCCCGCCATTCGTTCACGGACGAGCGCCTGAGCAGGGAAGGGCTCGCCCTCCAACATTCGCGCCGCATCGGCGATGTCGGTACCACCCTCTACCTGGCCCGGGAGGAATCGGACGGGTTCCGGCAGAACGGCGCGCTGGAGCGCTGGCGGATGCGGCTCAAGACCGTCTTCCCGGCGGAATCCGCCAATCCGTGGGAGATCTTCGTCAACTGGACGGGAAAGGAAGAGGAGGAGTTCTTCACCTGGCTGTCGCCGGACCGGCCGCTGGAGGTCGACCCGGCCGAACTCGGCGACTGGATTCGCTCGGACGACCTCGTCTTCGGCATGACGGCCAATCCGATCGTCACGCCGAAACACCGCGTGCAGGTGCGCCCGCACATCTACCACGCGCGGAACCAGAACCATTTCCACGACAACGAGGACTACCACCGCTCGACGCGCCTCGGCACCGATGTCCAGTGGTCTCTCTTCCCCAACCGTTCGCACGCGCTGACGATCGGGGCGGAAGGCGCTTTCACCGGCGTGAACTCGAATTTCCTGGAGCCATCGCCCGACGTGACGGACCTCGCGCTGTTCGCTCAGGATGAGATCACGTTCTCGGACCGGGTTCGCGGCTCGGTGGGCCTCCGACTCGACTACCACAACGCCTCGGCGGCAAAGGAGGACCGCTTCCTCAATCCGAAACTCGGGATCGTCTACGAGGCGAGCGACCGGTTGAGCCTTCGAGGGTCCCTCAGCCGCGGATACCGGGCGCCGAGCGTGTCCGAGCAGTTCACCTCGACGACCCAGTTCGGCTTTCGAGTCATCCCCAATCTCGAACTGCGGGGAGAATCCGCCTGGGCCCGCGAGGTCGGGGCGACCGTGCACGTGAGCGATCGCGTCTGGCTGGACGCCGGACTCTTCTGGAGCGACTACACGGATCTCATCGAACCGTCGCCAGCGCCCAACAACGTGTTCGTGTTTCAGTTCCGCAACGTCGCCGAAGCCATGGTGCGGGGCGTCGACGCGGGTCTGCGGATCGGCGTGATCCCGACCCGTCTGGACCTCAACGCGAACTACACCTTCCTCGATACGAGGGACGACCGGACCGGGCGCTCGCTCCCCTACCGTTCGCGCCACAACTTCACGGCGACGGCGTCCGGGTTGAGAGGTATGGTCGCGGTCGACTTCCGGCACCGGAGCCGCGTGGAGCAGGTGCTCGCCTTCCCGCTCGACGAGCGCAGCGCCATCAACCTCGTCGACCTGCGCGTGCGCACGCGGATTCTCGGGACCCGCGTGCAGGCGAAGATCGAGAACCTGTTCCAGACGACCTACGTGGACGTGCAGGAGCGGAGTCCGGGACCCACCCGAAGCTTCCGCCTCACCGTAACTCCTCGTTTCTAGACGGCTTGTGGCCCGCGGAGATCCGGGCGCCCGCCCGCTGGCCGGCGCGCTTCTTGTCTCCTGCGCGCTGGCGGCCTGCGAACCGTCCCCGCGGCGCGACGCGGCCGGCGCCGTCACCCGGGACCGTCTGCTGGCGACGGACACGGTCGCCGCGGAGTGGCTGACCTCCGGCCGGGATTTCGGGGAAACCCGGTACTCCCCGCTCGGGCGCATTCACGTCATGAACGCGGCCGCCGTGGGTCTCGCCTGGGAGTACCCGTGGCGGTCCCACGTCGGCTCAGTCCACTGGGGACTCGAGGCCACTCCCGTGGTCGTCGACGGCGTGATGTACTCGCCCGGCCCCTGGGGAAGCGTCGCGGCGCTCGACGCGGCGACGGGAGAACCGGTGTGGCGCTACGACCCGCAGGTCGACCCGAGCACCACGCGAAAGGGCTGCTGCGGCCCGGTCAACCGCGGACTCGAGGTGTGGGAGGGACACGTCTACATCGGCACCTTCGATGGCTGGCTGGTGGCGCTCGACGCGGCGACGGGCGAGGAGGTCTGGCGCGCCGACACCTTCATTGACCGGTCCCTCTCCTACACGAGCACCGGCTCGCCGCAGATCGCCGGCGACGTCGTCGTCCTCGGCAACGCCGGCGGCGACTTCGGCGTGCGCGGTTACATCACGGCGTACGACCTCGAGACCGGCGAGGAGGCGTGGCGCTTCTTCACCGTTCCCGGCGATCCGGCGGCCGGCTTCGAGCACCCGGAGATGGAGGCAGCCGCCGCCACGTGGGACCCGGACTCGGCCTGGGAGGGCGGACTCGGGGGCACCGTATGGGGGGAGATGGCGTACGACCCCGTCCTCGATCTCCTCTACGTGGGGACGGGGAACGCCTACCCGTACCCGATCTGGCACCGGAGCCCGTCGGGGGGCGACAACCTCTACCTCGTCTCCATCCTCGCCATCGACCCGAAGACGGGCCGCCTCGCCTGGCACTACCAGACGGTGCCGGGCGAGATCTGGGACTACACCGCCACGCAGAACCTCATCCTGAGCACGGTTACCATCGACGGCCGGCCGCGCGATGTCCTGCTCCAGGCCCCCAAGAACGGCTTCTTCTACGTGCTCGACCGCGCCACGGGCGAACTGCTGCGGGCGGAGAACTTCGTGACCGTCACCTGGGCACAGGGGATCGATCTCGAGACGGGGCGGCCGATCCCGAACCCCGCCGCTGACTATCGCGACGAACCGCGCGTCGTCTTCCCCTCCTCCGCGGGCGGCCACAACTGGCAGCCGATGTCCTTCAACCCCGAAACGGGCATCGCCTACATCCCGGCCCGCGAACAGGCCATGCTGTGGCGTTCGCTGGACGAGTTCGACCATCGCCCGGAGGTGGCGTATGAAGGCTTCGCCGCCTCCTGGCCTCCCTTTCCGGAGGAGTTCGCGCACCTCGCCGAGGGTCTCCCCGACATCGGCCCGAACGAGTTTCTCCTCGCGTGGGACCCCGTCGCGGGGCGCGAGTTGTGGCGGGTTCCGCGCGGCAGCATGTGGAATGGGGGCACGCTGGTGACGGGCGGAAACCTCGTCGTCCAGGGGACGGCGTCGGGCACGCTCGACTTCCACCAGGCGGACACCGGCGCGCGCATCCACAGCATCCATCTCGGCACAGGTGTGATGGCGGGGCCCATGACGTACGAGGTCGACGGCGTGCAGTACATCGCGGTCATGGCGGGCTACGGCGGGCCGAGGGGCTCCGCCTACCCGCTGGGCTCGGCGGCGTACGACTACGATAGCGCGGGGCGGCTGCTCGTCTTCAGGCTCGATGGCCGGGAGGTGCCGCTACCACCCGCGCAGATCGTGCAGACCACGCCGGAACCGCCGGATGTCGCGCTCGACGCGGCCAGGGTGCGGCGCGGGGCGGAACTCTTCGGGGTCCACTGCGGCATCTGTCACCGGGCCTCTGATGAACACCTCTCCGCCTATCCCGACCTGCGCCGCATGGATGGCGGCGCGTGGGAGAGCTTCGACGCCGTCGTGCTCGGCGGAGCGCTCGCCGTGAACGGCATGGCCGGCTTCGGCGACCTTCTCTCGATGGAGGACGTCACCGCGATTCGGCACTACCTCACGAGCGAGCAGCGGCGCCTGTGGGAGGCGGAGTCGGCCGCCGATCCCGTCCCGGACGGCCGCTGACGCTCATGCCCCCTCAGTCCCCGGGCGGCTCGGCGGGTCCCTCGGCCATCGCCACGTCGAGTTCGACCGTCCGCTTCAGGTCCCGGTTGATGAAGATCGGAAACGTGTACCCGCCGAACTTCTGAAACGTCAGGTTGTTGATGCCCACGACATGGTTGAAGGTGGCCGCCTTCCCGGGCGGAGCCTGCACGGAAAACCCGCCCGTCACCTTGAACAGTTCTTCGCCGTCCTCGTCCATGCAGCGGATTTCGAGTTCGTGCTGCCGGTCGGTTTCGGAAGGCTCGGCCCGGATCCTGAGCACGAGTTGCATGGACGGGTGGGTCACCGGCATGGCGCCGGCATAGAGCGTGTCGAAGAGGCCCATGAGGTTGAGCTTGCCGTCGCTCGATGTATTGGCGGCGTCGGCCAGTGTGGCCAGCACGATTTCCATTCGTCGGTTCTCCAATAGGAAAAGAAGCGTCTTTGCCTCGAAGCGGACTCGGAGTCTAGCGGACGGAGCGTCGCGGCGAATCCGGGGCGGGAGTCAGCCGAAGATGCCGCCGACGATCTCGAGGATCGCCTCGAACACGCTCGCGGCCGCATCGCCGACGGCGTCGATGGCGGCCGGCGCCGCTTCCGCCGCGGCCGCCACGGCGTGGCCGGTCACATGCGCCCCCACGAAGACGAGATCCGGCGCCCAGAAGAGCGTCTCGAACAGGACGTCGGCGCCGGTGTCCGCGGTGCGCGCGACTGCGCCGTCGCGTCCCCGCCGCGCGACGAGCCGGTCCCGTTCCATCTCCCAGATCGCCTCGAGTTCGTGGTGGTCGAACCAAACGCCCTTGCACCGCTTGCACACATCGAGCGTGAGCGAGGATTGGCGGACCTGCAGCATGCGGGTATCGCAGGCGGGACAGTTCAGGCGGGTCTTCGCCCCGCACGCGGCGCATTTCGGCGCGTCTCGGTCCACGAACGCGCGGCAGGCGTGACACTGGGCCCGGTGCCGCTCGTCGCGCGCCGGGATTTGCGCCCACAGCGACTCGGGCCGCTCGGAACGGAGGCGCTGCACCTCCCCCAACTCGAACCACATGCCGCCGCAACGGGCGCAATGGTCGAGCGTCAGCGGACCGGCGGCGTCTCCGGCCCCGGCCCCGAGCGATGTCTTCTCCATCCTGGTCCCGAGACATACGGGGCACGGCCAGCGCGTCTCGCTCACGGCTGCGGCTCTCCCGTCACGGATCGAGCAGCCCGCGCGCCGATCCCTTCTCCGACAGGTGCCGTACGTCGTGGAAGGTGTACACGAGCAGGCCCGAATCCGTGATCTCAATTTCGGCCATTTCCCGCGCCATCAGTTCGTTGAGGACTTCCTCGGCCGTCGTCGTGGGTACCGCCAGTTCGCCGGCGACCTCGACCGCCGTGAGCCGCCCGCCGTGGCGCCCCGCCATCTTCAGGACCTCGGCCTCGAGGGTGTCGCGGCGGAGTGCCTCCCGCCGGTGTTCGATGCGGCGTCCGAGCCCGAAGTGGCGCGCCACGAGCAGGCCGCCGGCGGCGGCGGGCAGTCCGGCCGCGATGAAGAGCGCGACGAGCGTCCTCAGGGCGAGCGGATCCGCACCCGAACGAAGGAACCCCCAGCCCATGAGCAGCGCCAGCGCCAGGAGAGCGACGCCTCCCAGGAGCCTGCCCACCGCGTCAGCTCCCGGCCACGCTCACGCGGGATCGCCCTCGTGCACGAAGCGCTCCACAACGCCGTGGATCCGCGACACGGTCACGTCGCTCGGCGGCGGCGTGACGCGGCTCACGAACCAGGTCACCAGGAAGTTCACCAGCAGACCCCACACGCCGCCGTGCAGCCCCAGCGGATTCGGGAACAGTACGAGCGTGAAGTAGAGCGTCGCGAGTCCGGCCCCGATCCCCGCGAGCACGCCGGCTCTCGTCGTGATGTGCCGGCCCGGGAAGCAGACGCCGAGGACGGCCGGCATCAACTGCAGCGCGCCGGATCCGGACAGCGCGACGAGCTCAACCAGGTACTCGAACGTGCTCACCGAGAGGACGTATCCGACGAAGAGGAGGGCGACGACGATCAGCCGGCCGATGAGGATGTAGTGGTTCTGGCTCGCGTTCGTGCGGATGTAGCGCTGGTACACGTCGCGGGTGAGCACCGTCATGTTCGCGTGCAGCATCGAATCGAGCGTCGACATCGCCGCCGCCGTCGCCCCGGCCAGGATCGCGCCCGTCAGCCACGCCGGGGCGTAGGCGAACAGCATCTCCGGGAAGATCCGGTCGGCGATCTCGATGTCCGGCATCACCAGTGCCCCGCCCAGCCCCACGAGCGCCGCCGGAATGTAGAGCGTCATCAGGTAGATGGGGGTCGTGGCGCCGAGCCACTTGATCGTGCGCGCGGAGACCGCCGTGTAGTAGCGGATGAAGAGATGCGGCTGGAAGACGATCCCGAACGAGAGGACGATGACCATCCCGAACCACATGCCCGGCGTGAACAGGCCCTCCGGGCCCGGCAAGCTCAGCAGATCGGGCCGCTCGGCGGCCACCCGGCGCCACAGTTCGAGCGGGCCGCCGAACAGTTCGAAGGCGAGCACGAGCGCGCCCGCCCACACGGCGACGTACATCCACACGCCCTGAATCACGTCCGTCCAGTACACCGCGCGCAGGCCGCCGGCGATGAGGTAGCCCGCCGCGACGATGAGAAGAATCAGCGTGCCGAGTTCGAACGAGATCCGGTCGCCCGACGCCACGGAGAGGATGTAGCCCAGCCCCACGGCCTGGACCTGGATGTAGAGGATCGTGAACAGGACGGAGACGATCGCCGCCACGACGCGGACGGCATCCGACTCGTAGAAGTCCGCCAGCAGGTCGGCCGGCGTGATGTAGCCGAACGTCTTGCCCAGCGCCCAGATCCGGCTGCCGAGCACGTAGGTGACGGCCCCCACGAGCACCGTCCACGCGCCCGCGGCCCAGAACCCGATCCCGTGCGTGTAGAAGTAGCCGCCGGAACCGAGGAAGGCGAAGGCGGAATGGTAGGTCGCAACGACCGTAAGGTAGAGGACGATGAACCCCGCCTTGCGTCCGTAGAGGAGGAAGTCCTCCAGGTCCACGGACATGCGCCGGTTCGCGATCGCCCCCAGCACGATCGTGGCCACTAGGTAAACGAAGATGAGACCCGTCGCGACGACCCACGGCTCCATCAAGGCCTCGACGTCCGCAGGCACATCACAGCCCCCGCCTCTGCACCTGGATCAGGACCCCGATGAGGAGGAAGTAGAGGACGAGCAGGTACACGTAGAGGAAGGGCATGCCGCCGATCCACGGCTCGACGCGGTTGCCGATCCAGTACACCAGCGGTGGCTGTGTGAACGCGAACAGGACCAGGAAGAGGACGACGAGCCGGCGGCCCGTCGGCGTGCGCGGCAGAAAGTGCGACCGGAAGCGTGTCATGGCTGCCAACCTATTGGCCGGTCCGCACCGGCGGCCAGCCGTAGCAATCCCTGGAACCCCGCGTCAGCGCCGAGAGCGGCGAAGCGCTCGGCGCCTGGCGTCAGCGGCGGGCGTCCTCGCCCACGATCGTCACGTCGAAGCGGTCGAGGACGAGGTCGATCGGGTTCCCGATCGTGAGCCGGCCGTCGCCGGCGAAGAGCAGCGCGACCGGCTTGCGGTCGTCCGGGCCCGCGTTCCCGTCGCGGTCCAGATCGCGCGCCACGATCAGGGAACCGGAATCGCCGCCCTTGCTGAAGTTGCAGCACACCATGATCTGACCGGTGAAGCGGGCCGCCTGCGACCCGGCCGACCCGTAGGTCACGTTGATCGACGTGTTGACCGCCTCCACCTCCCCGACCGTGAGGCGAGTCGTCCGTCCGTACTTCTGGACCTGCAGCCCCGGCTTTGCCGCCATCGTCGTGCTGCGCGGCGACCCATAGCCCCCCACCGGCGTCTCCGGCAGCACGTCGTCCGTGCGCGCGATCGCCGCATCGATCCGGTTGGACGCGAACGGCGACAGGACCACGGGTTCGAACGCCGTCAGCGTGCCGATCGCGTCCCCGGGATCAGAGCCGCCATCCACGGGGCCCGGCTGCAGGAGAACGTCGCCCACCTGGCCCTCGCCGCCCGGCACGAACACGTGCCAGTTGCTAAGGGCGTACCGGCGGTCGCCATCGGTTACGACGGCGCCGATCGTGCCCGCCGTCGAGCGGGTGTGTCCCGTGGACACGCCCATGGGCACCGGCCGGTCGAAACGTCCCGTGGGGACGGGCCCTTCGTCCGCCGAGACCGGGGCGACGGGCTCCGGCGGCAGAATCCGGAACGGGCCGGCCGGCTCGACGGTGACGGCGAAGAGACCGAGTGCCTCCGGGATGCCCTCGAAACCACGGGGTCCCGGCGAGGCGCCGGGGTCGACGAAGACCTTGATCGTCGGCGTTCCGGCGTCCGTGAAGCCGATCCCCACGCCGACCACGCCCGGCACGGCGAAGAGCATCGATTCGTTGTCGCTCTGAACCTGCATGGCGGCAGTCAGCAACTCCTGAGCCGAGGCGCCCGGGGGAAGCAGCGGCGGCCGCGTCGGGAGCGGCGGCGGAGGCAGCGTCGGGGGCCGCGTCGGCCAGGACGTCAGCGTCCAGTGGATGCCGACCCCGACGCAAGTCACGGCCGCGATGGCGACCGCAAGGACGAGGTTCCGGCGCGGTGTCATCGCCTGTCCTCCGCGTCCCTCACGCGCTGCCGGCCGATGAGTCGGCCGGTCCGTTGCCCTGCGCCCGGAACGGCCCTCCGCCGACCACCCGCACCGGGTGTCCATCGTAACGGTCGGGGATCGATTTCCGGGATGAGGACCCGGAGAGGTAAACCTTCAGGCACGGGTCCCCGTTTTCGGCCCCGATGCCCACGGCGGACACGTCCCTGCGCGAAAGCAGCTTCTCGGCGAGTCGCTGCTGTGCATCTTCGATCGAGCGTTTCATGCGCCTCCTTACGAGAGTCCCGCTCTCCAGGTGTCGGCGTGGCCGCGAACCGTTGTGCTGTCGGCGAAGGATCGCCGCTTCACGGCGTCCCCGCGAGCGGCCGGTGTCGGTAAACCACTCCGGCCCGCATCACGAGCACGACATGCTCGAGGGCGCCGATATCCGCTGTCGGATCTCCCGCTACGGCGATCACATCGGCCTCGAACCCCGGCGCCAGCGTGCCCACCGTCTCCTCGAGTTCGAGCGAAGCCGCCGCCAGGCTCGTGGCCGACACGATGGCCTCCATCGGGTCCTGTCCGCCCTCACGCACTCTGTACACCAGTTCCGTCCAATTGCGCCCGTGCGCTCCGGCCACGGCGTCGGTCCCGAACACGATATCGAGCCCCTCGACGTCGAGAGCCTCGCGGAAGGCGGCGAGCGCGACCGGCACCGCCGCGCGCATCTGACGAAATCCGTCTTCCGTGTAGTTCCCGACGCCGAGGTAGCGGTCCTGGTTTACGAAGTAGTTCTCGAAGATCAGGTGGGTGTGCGGATCGTAGTAGAGTTGCCGTTCGGCGAGCAGTTCGAGCGTCTCGCGGTCGAGGAGGGCGCCGTGCTCGATCTGCCGGCAGCCGGCGAGGGCGGAGCGCCGCGCGCTCTCGGGGCCGTGAGCGTGGACCACGGCGCGCAGGCCCCGCTCGCGCGCCCGGCCGCAGGCGGCGTCGAGCTGCTCCTGGCTCAGCGTAGGGGTGCCGCCGACCCTGATGCTGGCGGACGCGAAGATCTTGATCACGTCCGCTCCCGCCGCCGCCAGTTCGTCCACGCGCGCGCGGATCTCCTCCGGTCCGCCGCTCCCGAGCGTGATGGGCTCGATCGACGTGAGGATCCGCGGTCCCGGCAGCGAGCCGCGCGCGATCGCGTCCCGGACCGGCACGTCCTCCGGTCCGCCCAGGCTCTGCACGGTCGTGACGCCGCTCGCGAGCATGTTCCAGGCGTTCTCGGCCGCGTAAAGCACGCGGTCTTCCGCCGTGTTCGTCGACGCCGCGCTGCTCAGCCGTCCTGTCGCCGCGTCGAAGTGCCAACCGAGGTGGACGTGCGTGTCGATGAGCCCCGGCAGCACAGTCGCCCCCGGCAGTCGGTATACGACGGCGCCCTGCGTGGCCCCCGCCTCGGCGATGGCTTCGATCCGTCCGTCCCGCACCACGAGTTCCCTGCCCGTGAGCGCGGCGCCGCGCCCGTCCAGGATCCGATCCGCCCGGATCACGACGGCGGCGTCCGGACCTGCGGGGTGCAAATCCGATGCGTCCCGCCCCCCGTCCGTCGCGCACCCGCCCGCCGCCGGCATCAATGAGATCGAGACGGCGGCGACGAGGATCGTCACGGCCCTGCGGCGTCGCGTCGGTACGATCGCGCGGCGCGGCATGGCTAGGGCCCGGCGTCGGCGCCGTGCAACAACTTCGCGGCCCAGTTCACGACGGTCTCGGCAATCTCCACAGCTTCGAGGTATTGCGCCTCCGAGACAGGCACGCCCGGACCCGGATAGCGAGTCGCGACGGCATAGGGAGTGAGGCGTCCGACGCGGCGAAGGTCCGCCGGAATCGGTTCTCCGTGCGACTCGAGGATATGGAGCAGGTGCGCCAGATCATGCACATAGGGGAACTCGACGTCGCGCGATAGCAGCACGCCCTTCAGCGCCTTCTCCGCTGCCTGCTGCGCGTCGAAGCAGAGGTCCTCCAGGTAGATGCCGGCGAGGCGGTTCCCGGCCCGGGTCAGATTGCTCCGTGCGCGGCTGAGCCATTCGCGCGGGTCAGTGGATGGATGACGCTCAGGCTGCGTCATAGACCACCCGGCCTTCCCGCAGCGCCGGCTTGATGACGAACGCGTGCACATCCCGATAGCGTTCGACATCGCCGGGGGTTACGACGACGACATCGACCGCGGCCGCGACGCCGTAAAGTTCCTCGTAGATATCCCCCATCACATCCCAGTTGTTTTCACACTGCTTGATGACGAGAAGGTCGACATCGCTGTGCGGGCCCATCTCACCGCGGGCGGCGGAGCCGAAGAGTATGACTTTCTCCGGTTGAGAGGCGACGACGATTCGCTGGACGATCTCGTCCAGCGTCGCGTCATCGAGCGAACGCCCGCCGTTCCGCGGCGCGCGCGCCGCCTTCGCCTTCAACCCCCCGCTCATGGATCGAACGTATTCGGATTCGATCGGACCGGCGATGGCCATACCGGGCCGGGGAAGTCGGCAGTGCATTGGAAGCAGGGGCAGTTTGCCTCAGCCGCAGGTGTCGGACATGGTAGGTGAGAAGCGAGAGTTGTAGCGCCCCGCGCCCGTCGGATCACCGAATGCTCGACCCGGAGGCACCCATGACGAACACGCTTGCCCGGCCACGCCGTTTCCATGCGCGATTCGCTCTCCCGGTGATGTGCGCCGCGGCGTGGTCCACATTCAACATCGGGTCGGCGCTCATGGCCGTATCGCTCTCCGCACAGGATGCCGCCGGTGGGCAGGATGATGCGCGGGGCGAGGTCTCCGCGGTCCTCGACGCGCTCCACGCGGCCGCCTCGGAGGCCAACTTCGACCGCTACTTCAGCCTCTACGCCGGCGAGGCCGTCTTCCTCGGCACCGACGCGACCGAGCGCTGGACACGCGAGGAGTTCATGGACTACACGAGGGCGCGCTTCGACACGGGCACGGGCTGGACCTACCACATGATCGAGCGCCACATCGCGATCGCGCCCGGCGGGCGCACCGCGTGGTTCGACGAGCGCCTCGAAAACGCCAACCTCGGTGAAACGCGCGGCAGCGGCGTGCTGGTGATGGAAGATGGGGGTTGGAAGATCGCTCAGTACAACCTCACGATCCCGATACCCAACGAGATGGCCCGCGAGGTCGCCCAGCGGATCCGGGCGCTGCCGGGCGGCGGCTAAGCCGACCCGGTCGTCCTGACCTCGAAGCGGCCATCTCCCGGGGAGAACCGGATCGCGTCGGTGTCGAAAGCGTCGCCGAGCGCGCCGCTGCGGCTCAGCGCGTCGGGCGTACCGACCGAAAAGCCGCCCTCGCCGTCGAGCAGCCAAACGCTGTCGGCGAGCTGAAGCGACAGGTCGAGGTCGTGGCTCGACAGCAGGACGATCTGCCCCTTCTCTCTGGCCTGGGAACGCAGGAGGGCCATGATCTCGACGCGGCTCGGCAGATCGAGGAAGGCCGTGATCTCGTCGAGCACCATGAGCCGCGGGGTCTGTGCGAGCGCCCGCGCAATCATCACGCGCTGTCGCTCGCCGTCGCTCAGATCGCTGAAGAAGCGCCGCAGGAACGGCTCGACGTCCGTGACTGCGACGGCGGCGGCGATCGCGTTCCTGTCGTCGTCCGCCAGTCCGCCCTGCCAGCGCGTGAAAGGCTGCCGGGCGAGCGCGATGACGTCGTCCACGCGGAGACCCGGATTGAACCGTCGCTCGGTCAGCACCACGGCGATGCGGCGCGCGCGCGTCGCCGGCCGCATGGCCGCAATGTCTTCGCCGTCGAGCTGTGCGGTTCCGTCGAGCGACGCTTGCAGCCCCGCGATCGTGCGCATGAGCGTCGATTTCCCGGAACCGTTGCGGCCGAGGATGCAGACGAAGTCACCGGGAGCGGCCGAGAGATCGATCCCGGAGAGGACGAAGGCCCCCGCGTTGCGGTAGCCCACGGCGAGCGACCGCAGATCCAGCATCAGCGCCACTGCCTCACGGCCGGCGAGAAAATCAGGATGAGAATCACGACCGGAGCGCCGACGATGGCGAGGATCGCGTTCAGGTGCAGGAAGTGCTGTTCCCACGGCGCATGGATGATGGCGTCGCCGGCGAGGGCAAGCAGCGCGCCGCCGAGTCCGGCGAGTGGAAGGAGCGGGAGGATCCGCGCCGTTCCGGCCAGTGCCCGGGCGAAGTGGGGCGCGATGAGGCCGACGAAGCTCACCGGCCCGCAGAAGGCCACCACGGGCGCCACGAGGAGAACGGTTGCCGCGAGAACGGCATGTCGTAACGACGTCACCTTGACGCCGAGGCTGCGGGCGTAGGTCTCGCCGAGAAGCAGCGAGCTGAGCGGCTTGGCCGTCGCGACGGCGGCACTGATACCGATGACGATCGGCAGCGCGAGCCACGGCAGCGCTTCGGGCGCGACGCCGGCAAAGCTCGCATCCTGCCACCCGCCATAAACGCGACCGCCGGCGCGGGCCGCGAAGTGAAGCAGAACGCTCGTGAGGCCCTGGGACGTGAAACCGAGCATGAGGCCAATGACGAGCAGCGTGATGGCGCCGACGCGGCGGCCGATGGCAAGCATGACGAACGCCGCGATCGCGACCCCCGTGGCGGCCGCGAGCGTGATGCTGGGGCCCTCGAAGAAGGTGAGGAACGACACGGCTGCGGGACCCGCGAACGCCGCCGCGGTCACGGTGAGGGCGACCCCGAGCTGGCCGCCCGCGAGGAGGCCGAGGGACCACGCGTCGGCGACCGGATTCCGGAAGAGGGCCTGCATCAGCACGCCCGCCATGCCGAGCGCGCCGCCGGCGATGATCGCGGCGACGACCCTCGGGAGGCGAATATCGAGGACGATCTGCCGAGCGAGGTCGGTCGACTGCGTCCCCGTCAGCGCGCCGAGCGTGTCAGCCAGGGGAAGCGCGATCTGCCCATAGGTCAGCGTCAGCAGGGAGAGTGCGGCGAGCGCGGCGAGGAGAGCGGCGGAACTGGTGTGGCGTCGCATCACTCGTGCTGACCCGCGCCGGCATGGTCTGCCTGCCACGTTTCCGGTGCGAGGTAGCGCCACTCCCCGTCGCGCAGGGCCGGGTGCAGCATCTTCACGATGTCGGCCAGGTGCCAGTCCGGCCGGATGGTCCCCATCTCCCACAGCTCCCACGAATCGGCGGTGGGATGGGGTTTGCCCGGCTCCCAGAACACGCAGCCCTCCCGGTACGCTTTGAAACGCGCCAGCACGTCCTGATCGTCGAAAACTCCGGACAGCGGGTCGCGGATCATCCAGCAATCGGCGCCCGTTGCATCCCGCAGGAGCCGTTCCGTCGAGAGGTCTGAAAAGGTGTCGAGCTGGGGATCGTCCTCGGCGCCGAGCACAAGTTCCGCGTTCGCGTCGCGAATGAGGGCCGCGTCGGCGTTGCGCTGCGTGACGGCCCAGCGATTGCCGGCGCTCCTGTACCAGGCCCAGAGCACCGACCGGCGCGGCTGCGTTCGAGCGAGTGATGTCAGACGGTCGATCTCCTCCGAGACCAACTGAACGAACGCATCGGCTTCCGCCTCCTTCCCGGTCAGCAGGCCCATCAAGCGAACCCACTCGACGCGGCCCATGTAGTGCGGCTCGGCATCGATGAAGGTCGGCACGACCGGAATGCCGAGCGACTCGACGCGTTCCATGTGTTGGGTGTGCGTGAGGTCGGCCATGCGCGCGATCAGCACGTCGGGCTGGGCCGCCACCAGCGCGTCGAGCGTCGGCGGCATGTGCCAGCCGTAGCCGATCTGCTGGATCTCACCCGCGCGTGCTTTGCGGCGCAGGTCATCGTGGTAGCTGTTGTGCCCGCCGACGGCGACGATCCGGTCCTCGACCCCGAGTACGCGCAGCATGGCCTCTTGGGGTTGCTCGTTGACGGCGATCCGCCGGACGGGCGTTCGGATCAGCGACGCGCCCGTCAGATCCCCCGTCAGGGCGGGCGGCTCCAGGCCCCTCGGGACGAGCACGAGCCGGGCGCGCTGCGGCGGCCCGCCAGCCGAGCCGCCCCAGGTGACGACGGACGCTTCGATGTCGACGATCCGATAACCGTCCCGTTCGACGACGCTGAAGGTCTCCGCAAACGGCGTTTCCAGCGGATCTCCGTCGACGGTTCCCGGATCGTAAGACACGCCGGACGCGCACGCGGCGAAGCCGACGGACAGAAGGAGGGCCGTCAGGCGAAAGGTGGCGGGAATCCTCGGAGGGCCTCGCATCGGAGCGAGAACGTCGCGAACCCGGCACACAGCGTCAACATCTTCGGCGGCGGCGACGGCAGGCGCGGCGGTGGGCCTTCAGCGGCGAGCGGCGAGCGCGCCCGTCGCTTCGATCGTGACCTCAAGCGGGGTCGGTGCGTCCAGCGGCGTGACGGTCTCGGAGCCGTCTGGCCAGCGCACGCGGACGGCGGTCGGTTCCGCCGCGAGTCCCATCACCTGAACCGGATCGTCCTGCGACCAGTAGCCGCCGCCAGCCCGCACCGCTCGTAGCGGACCGAGCGCTCCACCGGCGTACTCGAGACGAATGGCGGCGCCGATGGCGGCGGGGTTGCCGGGACCGCCGCGCAGCCGCACACGCAGCCCGGGCTTCGCGCCCGTGTTCCGGTACAGTTTCGTCCCGGCCGCGTTCTGGCTGACGAGCACGTCCACGCGCCCATCCCCGTCGTAGTCGGCGAAGGCCGCCCCGCGCTGCTCGCCATACACCGCGATGCCCGACCGCTGTCCCGGGACCGGCGTCAGCGCTCCCGTCCCGTCGCCCCGTAGCCACAGGCCGCGGCCCCCGTCGTTCCGGTCCGCTTCGCCGCGCAGCGCGAACAGGTTCTGGCTCAGGAAGACATCCTCGTGCCCGTCCCCGTCCATGTCGGCCACACCCGCGTGAAAGGCGGGCGCCAACTGCGATTCGCGCGGCAGGTCGAACGCCTCGAACGACCCCCCCCGGTTGATGAACACGGTGTGCGCCAACGTCGTCGCCTCGACCGTGGGCAGCAGGTCCGCGGGCTGTTCCAGGATCTCGTTCACGCCCAACTGCCCGTAGTGCTCGAACCCCTGGATGCGGCCGCGCAGGAAGGGGAGGCCGCCGGCCAGCGTGAGGAGTCCTCGCACCGGCACCATCGCGCGCGTGAACTCGTCGTAGCGCGCCTCGATCACATCCCGGAAACCATCGTTGTCCAGGTCGGCGTGATAGGCGGTGGCCGGATGCTCGGAACTCGCCGTGAACTGCGAGTTGAGTCCGCGATTGGAGGCGATGACGTCGGGCAGCCCGTCTTCGTTGAGGTCTCCCGTCGTCACCCCGTTCCACCACCCGGTCCGGGACTCGAGTCCGAAGGCGGCCGTCGCGTCCTCGAATCGTCCATCGCGGTTGACGAGCAGCCGAACCGGTCCCCACTCGACGGCGAGCAGGAGGTCCGGGTCGCCATCCGCGTCCAAGTCGCTGAAGACGGCGCCGGACACGAGGCCCAGGCCGGCCAGGACGGCCGCGTTCGACTCGTCGAGGACGTAGCGGCCGCCCTCGTTGAGGAAGAGGCGAGAGGTCGCCGCCGCCGGATACTGGCCGGGGACCACGCGGCCGCCCGCGAAGAGATCGACGTCGCCGTCCCCGTCGACGTCGGCCGCCGCGAGCGGGCCGGTGCTCGACTCGGCGGCCGGGAGCGTCTGCGCCTCCCGGAGCACCGAGCCGGAGGCCCGCAGCAGCGTGGCCGAGGCGGCCGCCCGGTCGGTGCCGTCGTACGTAGCGGTTCCGACGACCACCGTGGCGCCGGCCCGGCCGGGGACGATGACAAGGCCCGTCTGGTCGCCCGGGGATGGCGCGGGCCCGGCTGCCCCGTCGCCCCGCGCTCCCCGGTCCGGCGAGAACCCGCCCGCGCCGTCGTTGCGGAAGACGGAAAGGCCCGCGCCACCCCCTCCGCCGACCAGCGCGTCAGAGTCTCCGTCACCGTCGATATCGGTCCACGCCACGCCCGGGCCGCCCTGTCCCAGGCGCCACGTGATGAGCGGCTGCTGCGCGAAATCGTCGAACGAGTTCTCCCGGTGACGGTGCCCGAGCAGCTCGGACACATCGTCGAACAGGGGCGCCTCCGATTCCGTCGCCCCCGCCGAACCGGCGCCCGCAGCCGAAGCCGCGCCGCCGGCCGCGGGCTCCCGGATCTCGTAGATGCGGTTCGCGCTGACCCCCTCCACCCGGCTCACCATCCCGCCCCGCCACACGACCTCGATCGTCATTTCTCCGCCGGCTGCGGCGAAGCTGGCCATCGCCTCCGAACCGGAGAGGTACAGGCCTCCCGCGACGATCTCCTTCGTCTGCACCGGCAACCCGCTCCCCGACAGACGGATCTGCGCGCCGACGCCGTCGGTGTTGAGCCCCCGGCCGACGAGTCGCACGGCCACCCGCGGCGCCCGCCCTACGTTCCGGTACACGCCCGCGGGCGCGAGCAGCCGGTTCGTGACGACGTCCAGGTCCCCGTCCCCGTCGAGATCCGCCGTCGCCATCCCGTGCGTGATGTCCTCGTCCCCTGCGAAACTCCACGCCTCCCCCACCTCCTCGAAGGTCAGGTCTCCGCGATTGCGGAAGGCGACGTTGGAGAGGCGCAGCGGCGGGAAGCCGAGGATCCGCTGCCGCCAGTCCATCGACCCCACGCGCTGCGCCGCGTCCTTGTCCATCGCGTCGTAGAAGTGGCCGGTCCCCACGAGAAGATCCTCGAACCCGTCGAGATCGACATCCATGAACGTGCTCCCCCACGACCAGCCGGACGCGTCCAGTCCCGCGAACTGCGCGGCTTCCGCGAAGGTCCCATCCCCCCGGCTCAGGTAGAGCGTGTTGCGCGGCTTCTGCGGCCGGTTCCGGATTCGTCCCGCGAACTGAGGATCGGCGACCCCGCCGACGATCTGCTTCATGCGCAGCCGTTGCTCCCGGCTCAGCATCTCCGCCACGAAGAAGTCCGTGAACCCGTCCCGGTCGACGTCCGAAAAATCCACCGCCATGGAGGCGAAGCTCGTACTCCGCATCGCGAGCGGATCGAGCATCCGGAAACGCCCCGTCCCATCGTTGATCCAGATGTGGTCCGGGCTGTGGAAGTCGTTGCAGACGTAAAGATCGGGATCTCCGTCCCCGTCCACGTCCTGGAAACGCGCCGCGAGCCCCCACTCCAGCGGCTCGGCCTGAAGGGGGCGCCCCTCCTCGTCGAGGAACGCGCCCTCCGTCCACGGGACCGGCGTGAACCGTCCCGTTCCGTCGTTCAGGTAGAGCCGGTCGGGCTCCGCGAGTTCGAGCCGGGGGACCATCCCTTCCCGGACCTCGCCGAGCGTGAAGTGTTCCCGCCATTCGGGGAGGATCTCGAACCCCCCTTCCGACTGCCGGTAGATGTTGCTCGGCTGCATGTCTACGGGCGGGAAGAGGTCCTGCACTGTCGCGACCTTGTTGTTCACCACGTACAGGTCGAGATCCCCATCTCCGTCGATGTCGGCGAGCGTCATCGACATGCTCCCGAGTGTCGAGGAGAGCCCCGCCGCTTCCGTCCCGTCCGCAAAACGCCCCGTCCCGTCGTTCAGGTAGAGCGCGTTCGGGCCCCCGAGCGCGTGGACGAGCAGGTCGAGGTCGCCATCGCCGTCCACATCCGCGAACGCCGCCCCCGTCGAAAAGCGGTCCGCCGCCGCGACCCCGGCCTCCTCGGCGATCTCCTCGAAGCGCCAGCCGCCCAGGTTCCGGTAGAGCCGGTTCGGCCCGTCCATCCCCGCGAAATAGAGATCGACGCGGCCGTCGCCGTCCACGTCCCCCGCCGCGACGCCGGACCCGTTCAGATAGTGGCTGTTCTCTATGTACTGCGTTTCCGTCACCACGTTCTCGAACGAGATCCCGGTCTCCGAGGGGTCGAGTCGCTCGAACCCCGGCTCGTCCTCGCCCGACACCCGAAGCTCGGCCCAGCGGTACCCGTCCTCCTCGACCCAGTCCGGCGCGCCCGGTCCGCACCCGACGCAGAGCGCGGCCATCGCCAGCAGCGTGACGCGGACGAGGGGCCGGGCGTCCTGATGAGTGTGGGGCATGCGCCTCGCGGGGGTTCGGGATCGACTCGCTCCGTCGTACACGAGACACAACGAGCGAGCGCGCTATATCATATCACTCGGCTAGGGCACGGGAATGCAGACCCACGTTCCCCTGCACGGGAGAGGAGGAAGTCACATGAAGCCGAGATTCATCGCCGCTCTCGTCATCGTCGGGGTGCTGGCGCCTGCGAGCCTCTTCGCCCAGGATGGCGTCGTTCCCGGCCCCGGCGGGCTTCCCGAAGCATCGCCGGTCCGCGCAGGGACGGATCCGATCACGATCCGGGACGAGATCCTCGACCACTTCCAGCGCTCGAGCTACAAGATCTTGGAACTCGCGCGCGTGATGCCCGCGGAGAAGTTCTCGTGGGCGCCGGGGGAAGGCGTGATGCAGGTCGGCGAGGTCTACATGCACATCGCCCGCTACAACTTCATGTACCTCGACCAGAACCTGGGGATCGCCGTCTCCTACGCCCGCATGAACGGCATCGTCCCCCCCTGGTCCCGCTGACGAATGAGGGCACGCGGCGGCGCGCGGGCCGCCCTCCTGATCGTTCTCCTGGGGACGCTCGCCGCCTGCCGCTACACGACGGATCCGGCGGAGATGCCCCTCACGGGGGACTGGCTCGGCCGCGTTCTTCGCATCGATGGCGGGCTGGCCTGGCAGTTCCGGCTGCAGGAAGACGGGATGGGCAACGTCTCCGGCACCGTCAGCCGGACGGATTTCTCCCGGATCCCGGGGCCGAGCGAAACCATATCCCCTGGGACCGTGGAGGGTGTCCACGCCTCCTCGGAAGTCAGGCTGATTCTCGACTACGGCTCGTATTCCGAGGCCTATGAAGGGCGCTTCAGAGCCGACGACCGCATCGAGGGCTTCCTTGTACGAGGGACGACCGTGCAGTCCATCGCTACGCTGGAACTCAGGCGGATCGCCCGGAGTTCCGACGATCCCGCCGCCGCCACGATACCCGCCAACGGGGATTCATGACCTCACCGGGCCTCGACATCATGGAGTTGATCGCAAGCGCCCCGTGGCGTGAGGCCGTGACGTACCGCGAGACGTGGCCCCACGAGTACGTCGTGAGCGGGAAGGACGGGCAACAGGAACTCCTCGCCGCCTTCTGCGAACGCATCCGGCGCGGAGAGGGCGTCACCTGCCGCTTCTTTCGCCAGACGCGCGAGTACCTGTTCCTCGGCGACTACAAGTACTGGACGATGACGGAGTGTCCGGACATGGACGTGGAGGGCGGCGACTACGTCCTCAACCGCGCGCTCCTGTACCGGGATCGCCGCGACTTCGAGATCCGCCGCGGCGACACCGGTAAGCGCGACGACTGACCCGCGGCTGGCGCCACCAATGCCCCCAACACGGAGTCCGGATCGGCGGCCGCGTCGCGTTCTCGTCACCGGAGCGAGCGGATACGTCGGTGGACGGCTCATCCCGGCCCTCGAGGCGCGCGGAGAACGGGTCCGCTGTCTCGCTCGTAACCCCCGGTATCTCGCCAACCGGTTCTCGAGCCGGACCGAGGTCCTGGCGGGCGACGTGCTGGATCCAGACTCGCTCTCTGAAGCGCTCCTCGGCGTGGACGCCGCCTACTACCTCGTCCATTCGATGGGATCGAAAGCCGACTTCGAGGAACAGGATCGCCTCGGTGCCGGCAATTTCGCCCGTGCCGCGCGAGTTCGGAGCGTGCGCCGGCTGATCTATCTCGGCGGCCTCATCGGCGACGGCGAGTTATCGCCGCACCTCGCGAGCCGGCAGGAAGTCGGCCGTATCCTCGCCTCCGAAGGGCCGCCCACGCTGGAGTTCCGCGCCTCGATCATCATCGGATCGGGGTCGCTCTCCTTCGAACTGTTGCGGAGCCTGGTCAACAAGCTGCCGTGCATGGTGACGCCGCGCTGGGTCCGGACGACGGCCCAGCCCATCGCGATCGACGACGTCATCGCCTACCTGATCCACGGGCTCGACCTCGACCTGGAGCGCAACGCGGTGTTCGAGATCGGCGGGCCGAGGCGCGTCACTTACGGCGAACTGATGCATGAGTACGCCCGCCAGGTCGGCGTGCGACGCGCAATGGTCCCCGTCCCCTTCCTCAGTCCGCGACTCTCGAGCCTGTGGCTCGGTCTCGTCACGCCCGTTTATGCGCGCGTCGGCCGGAAGCTCGTGACCAGCCTGCGGACCGAGACGGTCGTGCGCGATGCCGCGGCCCTTGATCGCTTCCCCGTCCGTCCCCTCGATGTGCGCGATGCGATCGAGCGGGCGTTGAGCGAGGAAGACGGCGCGATGGCCCGGACCCGGTGGAGCGACGCCGTCTCGTCCAGCGGAGGGCAGCCGCTCTGGGGCGGGAAACGCTTCGGGTCGCGGATCGTCGACCGCCAGCAGACGGTGGTAAGAGTCGGTGCCGAGCGCGCCTTCGCGCCGATCGAGCGCATCGGCGGCGCGACGGGCTGGTACTACGCCAACTGGCTGTGGGTGCTGCGCGGATCCGCAGACCTACTCCTGGGTGGGGTCGGCATGCGGCGCGGGCGCCCGCATCCGACTGAGCTACGCCCCGGCGACCCGCTCGACTTCTGGCGCGTAGAGGCCATCGAAGCCGGCCGCCTGCTCCGCCTGCGGGCCGAGATGAAAGTCCCGGGCCGTGCTTGGCTGCAGTTCGAGGTCGAACCTCGGACGGCAGGCAGCCGGATCACTCAGACGGCGGTTTTTGACCCCCTGGGCCTCGGCGGCCTGCTGTACTGGTACCTCCTCTACCCCATCCACCGGCTGATCTTCCGCGGAATGCTCCGCGGCATCGCGCGGCGCATCGATTCGGCACCCGCGGGGGCTCCGAGGCCTCGAGTAAAGCGCGAGTAGCTACCAGAGACGATCCAGACCGTAGCGATCGAATACTCCGTCGATCGAGATGATCGGAAGGCCGCGCGCGAGAGCCTGTGCTACGAGCATTCGGTCGAAAGGATCCCGATGGGGGCCTGGCAGGCGTCCGGCGCGCTCCCCGTCGTTGACGCTGATCGGAAGTTCGCTGAACCCCTGGTCGGAGATGCGGCCGGCCACATCCAGGGCCACTGCCTCGCCACCCGGCAGTCTGCCGATCCGGTGCTTCGTCGCGATTTTCCAGGCGGAAGCCGCGCTGACGGCGATGTTGTTCGTATCATCCGCAATAAGGCGGCGAGCCTTCCGGGACAGCCGCCCGCTGTCCGCGATCCACCAGAGAAACGCATGCGTGTCCAGCAATAAGCGCACTGCTATCTGCCTTCCCAGGCGGCCAGTTCCTCCTCCGGCAGCGGGTCGAAGAAGCTGTCGGGGATCACGATCCGGTCCTTCAGGACATCCGGCTGGCGCTTGCCGGCCGGCTTGCAGGCTACCAGCCGTGCCACCGGCTCGCCGCGGCGGGCGATGACGATATCCTCTCCAGCTTCCACCCCTGCCAGCAGGCGCGAGAGCTGTGTCTTGGCTTCATGAACGTTCACGACGTGCGACATCTTCCCTCCGGAACTCAGTATCTAGCTAATAATCTAGCTAAGTTGTGATGCGGATCAAGACGCCCGGTGTTCCGGAAGGACCGGGCGAAGCGTCGGCGCCGCGTTGGGCGCATGGTTCCATCGGCCGGGCGGACGTTGCAGGTTACCGCGCCCACTGGACCGCCACCGCACGGAAGGCGGCGACCGCGAACCCACAACGGAGTCTCCCATGATCGCTCAACAGACCCTCATGCAGTTCGACCATATCGTGGCGGGCTGCCGCGCCACGCTGGAAGCCGTCCCGGACGACCGCCTGGACTGGCGTCCGCACGAGAGGTCGTGGACGCTCGGCGAACTGGCGACCCACGTCGCGATGCTCCCCAACTGGACCGTGGCGACGCTGACGATGTCCGAGTTCGACGTCGCCCCCGACGGCGACGGCCCGCCGCAGAATCCCGAACTCGAGTCTTCGGCCGAACTCGTCGCGGCGCTCGAACAGAGCGCGGCCGCGGCCCGGGAGACGATCGAGGCGACCTCGGATGAGACCTTCGCCGGTTCGTGGACGCTGAAGGTGGCGGGCGAGGATCGCTTCTCGATGCCCAAGGCGGTCGTGATGCGGAGCTTCGTCCTCGACCACCTGATCCACCACCGCGCGCAACTGGGCGTCTACCTGCGGCTCCTCGACGTGCCGGTGCCCCAGACGTTCGGGCCCACGGCGGACTATCCCGACATGTGACGGGAGGGGGCGGGGCGGCGGTCAGTCCAGCAGCTTCAGCCAGCTCCGCAGTTCGCTCGCCTTGTCGGCCTGGCGGCTGATCGACTCGCGGTTCACGTCGTTCAACTCGGTGGGACCCCGGTCGGGAACGGCCCCCGCCTCCTCCGCCAAGGCGTAGGCATCCTCGGCCTTTCTGAGGGCATCCACGAACGCCCCGGCTGCCCGGTGCACCAGGGCCGCGGCGTCCGCCTTCGACTCCCGGGCCGTTTCCAGTCGTTCCTCCGCCCGCTTCACCGCGAGAGTGGCGTTGGCCAGCGCCCGGTACGCCGCGTCGTACACCTCTTCCCTCGACATCGCCTGCCTGTAGGCGTCGAGGGCTCTCTTCGCCGGATCCTTCATCTCGCGTCCCCTTATCGGTGCCGCTAATCGGTGCCGTTTGCCACCGGACCGCCGCCGGGAAGATAGCGCGCGGGCTCGACCGTCGGACAAGTCTACGGAAACCGGCTTCGGTCGATGTCGGGGATGATCCGGAGCGCGTTCTCGAAGTAGACCTTCCGCAGGACCTCGTCCGGCAGGTCGAGGCCGTACATGCGCCAGAAAGCGTGGTACCGGCGATAGTAGGGGAAGTACTCGTCGGCGGTCTCAAGCACCCGGAAGTACGTGGGATACTCGTCCGGCGCCCACGAGTCCTTCCCCATCAGGATCCGGTCCTGGTATTCGACGAAAAACTCGCGGGCGAAGCGGGGCTGTCGCCCCGGCTCGTAGATCACTGCGCCGAGTCCGACGTTCATGTTGGGCATCTCGTCCAGGAGTTGCCCGAGGCGGCCGAGGTCGTGGCCGAGCCACGCGAGGTGCGCGGCGATGAACGTGGTCTCCGGGTGTCGACGAAACATGTTCAGTTGCTCGCCCAGCACCACTTCGAATGAGGGCGGGCCGATCTGCTGGCGGCCGGGCCGCACGCGAAGCTCGAGCCAGCGCTCGTTGCGCTCGTCCATTGGCTCCCAGAAGGACGCCGGGTCCCCCGAGTGGATGAGGACGGGGATGCCGAGTTCTCCCGCCTTCGCCCAGATCGGGTCGAGGCGGGGGTCGTCCACCGGGACGCGCCGGTCGGCGGCATCGGTGAGCCACAGTCCGAGGTTCTTGAAGATCTTGAGCCCGCGGGCGCCGGCTTCGACGTCGGCCTCCAGCCGGGCCGCGGCGAGCGCCCCGAACTCGGGGTCCCCGATGTCGCTGAAGTCGACGTTCGCGAACACGACGAAACGGCCGGGATATGCGGCCTCGAAGGACTGGATCTGCTGCGCGAGCCGGGGGCCCGTGCCGCCGCTCAGGTTGATGCCGACGGCGAGGTTGAGCGCGTCCATGTCGCGCACGAGCTGGTCGAGCTGCGCCCGCGGCATCATCCCGTTGAGGTGCAGGTGGACGTCCACGAAGGGGAAGGCTGCGCGCGAGACCGGGTTCTCCGGCACGACAAGCGTCGAGCGGGGGTCGTACGCCTCGACCGTCATCGGCGGCGAGGTGGCCGGCGGCGCGGGCGGCGGGCCGCGCCGCACCTGAGCCGCGGCCGGCGTCGCCGCCGCCAGCACGATCGCGATCGCCATCCCCGTCCGCGCGTCCCTCATCCCGTCGTCTCCATCTTCAGGTCCGTACCAGCCTCCGAGCCGAACCTATGCCCCAAAGTGCGCGGCCATGCGATCCGCCAGCGCCGCGATCATCTTCTCGCCGAGTTCGGCGCTCGCCCCGCGCGCGTCGCCGAGGATCCCGTTCGGCGTCACGCTCGCGAACCCCTCGCTGAGCACGCGCCGGATGAGTTCCGGTTCCTCTTCGGGCGTCGTAAGGCGTCCGCCCTCGGCCAGTTCCTCGCGGACGATCCCGTCGTGCATGGCCATCATGATCGACGTCTCGGCGATGTCCGCGTGGCCGCCTACGCGGCCCCCTAGCCCCGCCTCCGCCTCCGCGACGTCGCGCCAGACGCCGATGACCTCGGCCAGGTCCGCGTATACGTCCACGGAACAGTCGGGCCCCGCCGCTTCGTTGAACGCGTCACGCGCCTCGGCGAGCGGAGCGAAGTTCCCTCCGTGGGATGGGACGAAGCAGACGCGCCGGAAGCCGTGGTGCGCGAGGCTGACGGCGTAGTCCCTGCACACCGCGAGGAAGGTCTCCTTTTCGAGGGAGACGGTGCCGGGGAACGCCATGTGGTGCGCGGACCAGCCGACCCGGATCGTCGGCGCCACAAGCGCCCCGCCCAGACGCCGGGCGATCTCGACCGCGAGCCGGTCCCCGTGCTCGGCGTCCACGAACAGCGGCAGGTGCGGCCCGTGCTGCTCCACCGCTCCCGCCGCGACGACGACCGTCGTGACTCCCGCCCCGATCGCCGCCCCGATCTCGGGCGACGTCATCCGTTCCATCCGTATTTCGGCAGTCATTCGGGTGACGCTCCGGCTCGCTGGCGCTGGAAGACCGTGGGGACACTGGACCCCGCAGCCTGTCGCAAGCCGAAGATCCCCCGACCCGGCCGGGGGCGCTACCCCGAGGAAGCGTTCCGCGCGGCGGCCCGCCGACTCCTAGTCGTTCCCGGAGAAGCCGAACACGGCGCTGAAGCGCCACCCTGCCTCTCTCAAGGAGGCGGAGCGACGAATCACCGCCTCAAGATCTGTCGGCGAGAGTGGTAAACTGTTATCGCCGGAGGCCTCGCTGAGGCGGGTGAGGTCCACGATGACCGTCTCGCTCGGTTCGTTCTCTCCCGTTCGGTTGAGCATCAGAAAGCGCTGCGGTGATCCGGCGGGGAGTTGCGGCCTCTCTATCGAGGCTTGCATGAGCCCGGCTTGCAGGGCGGTCGCGTTGGGACCCGCCGGTCCCTCGGCGACCAGAGAGTCCAAATGGACATGGATCCCCGCCGAAACGTGTCGACTCCACGGGGTATCCAGTTCCGGACCCGTCACTTCCAGGTTCCGCAGGCTGTCCAGCCATGTGGAGAGGATCTCGCCGACCGCGGCGCGATTCCCTCGGACTTCGCCAGCGGCAAGAGTCGGCGGCGCATCGGCGGACGTCCGTTCCGCGTCGTCCGTGCAGTACACCAGGCCCGCCGCGAGCATGCATACCGCAGCCAACTGGAAGGTCCCGCGCAACCAGCGGGGTAGAGGTGTCGGCTTGTCCCTGAAGATCATTCGGATTCTCCCTTCCAGAGAGTCGGCGCTCTGGCCGTCCGCGGCCGCGCCGACGAAGGCGGGGCAACGCAGCGCGGAGGCCGTGGACATGAACTCGACGGTGCGCAGCAGGGCGCCGGCGTAGACACGCGGCTGAGCCGAGATGGAAGATGAGGCCAGCGCATCGGAGCAGTATTCCTGAGCCGTTCGCAACTCGCGTCGGGCCCGCCACGCCACGGGGTTCCACCAGAAGACGGCGCAGGCCAGCCACTCGAGCCACCGGACCAGATGATCTCGCCGACGGACGTGGGCGAGTTCGTGCGCGAGAATGCAGCGAAGTTCCTCTGATCCAAGGTTGGAGGCGAGCCCTGCGGGGATCAGGACGCGCAGCCGGTTCCCGCCCCACCACACCATCGGGGATACATGCGCCCGGGTCGTGAAGATCGGTGGTGCGGCGCGGAGCCCGAGATGTCCCGCAATCTCCCCCGCCATCCGCTGAACTTCCGGGGCAGCAACCTCGGACGCCCGCACCAGGTGGCGGTGGAGACAAAGAGTGTGGAAGAGGCTCCAGACGGCCACGGCCGCCGCGCCGAACAACCAGAGCACTAGGAGCCCAGCCTTCCAGTGGCCGGCGAGCCATCCGGCAAGCGAGAAGGTGAGAGACTGTGGGGTTGGAGATCCCGGGGGAAGACCGGCCACGAGCGGCAAGGTCAGCTCGGTTCGCGGGGCGAATACCGGAATCGAGACCAGCGGAGGAGCGAGGAGAGCGGCGAGCAGCAGGAGCCAGAGCGCATGCGACAGGGCGGGTCTGCCGAATCGCCGCGTCACCGCCCAGGCCAGTGCCGCCAGGGCGACGGAGAGGGCCAGCTTGGTGGCTCCGATCTGGAGGACGAGATCCGTCATCCTTCGTCCAGGATCTTCCGCAGGCGCTCGATTTCCTCGGGCTCGAGTTTCCGCTCCTCCATCAACTGCGTGATCATCGGGACCAGAGAGCCGCCGGTGATGCGGTCGGCCAGCGCCTCCAGCCGCGCGGACGCGTAGGCCTCGCGGCTGATGCGGGCGGAGAAGATCTGCGTGCCGAGGCTGGCGTCGCGGTGGACGAACCCCTTGTCCTCGAGCCGCTGCAGCAGGCGCTGGATCGTGCCGTGCGCCGACCTCGTCGTGTCCGGGTAGAGCAGGTCGCGGAGCCGGCGGGCCGTGAGGCGCCCCTCCTTCCATAGTCGTTCCATGACCGCGAGTTCGGCGTTGGCCAAGCGCGGCGTCGTCATGCGAACCCCTTTCTCGATGGTTCTTGGCACCGGAGCCTCGAGCGCGCGACCCCCCGCACTATCTCCTGGTGCGAACGAGGATGTCCCCCTGGCTGGTGCGAATACGGAGCTTCCCCTGGCTGGTCTCCGCCTCTTCACACCACATCCTGCCGGCGACGACTCTGCCCTCCGAAGAACTCACGCTCGAGCCTTCCACACCGGTGCATTTGATGTGCATCCCACCAAAGAACCCGTTCCGCGCGGAGCGTACGCGCAGGTGGCGCGCCAGGTCGTCCCTCACCGCAGCGGCCTGCCGCGGCGAGAGTCCGGCCTCAAGCGTCGCGGATCGAAGGCCCGCAAGATCCAACTCGACGACCTTGGAGTTTCCCGCCCCGTCGTCCGGCGTCACGGCCAGGAACAGGTCGGCTGGGGTGCGATTGGAGAGAGCAGCTTCCCCGGCGTCCCCAAGCGCCTCGGCGAGGTTTGCCGGGAGGGCGTGCTCCGTAGCGATTGCCTCGATCAGCTTGCGCATCACGTGCGGCCGCAGGCGCAGGGGTGCGTCGGCGGCCGGATCGTCTTGCCCGCCGTCGAGGTGCAGGACCGCCTCCTTTTCGACCGGGACGAGGGCCGGGTCGACGGAGGTGAGGTTCGACTGGTCGGTGCAGTAGACGAGGCCGCCGGCCAGCAGGCAGACGGCGCCGCAACGGAGGGGGACGCGAAGCCAGCGCGCGGTGGGGGTCGAGATCCGGTTCGTCATGATCACGCAAAATCTCCTTTCCAGCCGCGACGGTCGGCCGCAGCGATCGATCGTACTCGCGAAGGTCAGGGGGCCCGGCGCCGGGGTCTTCGAAATGAAGTCGATCACCCGGAGCAGCGCCCCGGCGTAAGTGCGGGGTTCGGCCTCGGTCGCGGCGACGGCGAGCGCGTCGCAGCACAACTCCTCGGACGCCCGCAGCCGCCGCCGGGCCCACCAGGCGACGGGGTTCCACCAGAAGGCCGCGCACGCGAGCCACTCGAGCCAGCGCACGACGTGGTCGCGGCGCCGGACATGGGCAAGTTCGTGCGCCAGGACGCAGCGCAGTTCGGACTCCTCCATCTCGGCCAGCAGTTTCGAGGGGATGAGGACCCGCACCTGCCCGCCGGCCCACCACACCATGGGCGACAACTGCGCGCGCGTCGCGTAGACGGCGGGGGTCGCGGTGAGACCGAGCCTGCGGGCGATCTCTCGCGCGAGCCGTCGCACCTCGAGCGGCGCGGGTTCCGAAGCGCTCAGGAGCGAGCGATGGAAGCGGAGCGTGCGCACGAGCGTCCAGCCGAGTACGGCGGCGGTGCCCGCCAGCCACAGCCAGACGAGCGCCTCCTCGCCGCCCTCCCTCACCCAGCCGAGCAGGGTGGCCGCGGCCGATGGCGTGGGCTGCGCCCTGAGCGAACCGATCGCGGCCACGGGGCCCACCGGATCGACGCCCCCCGACCAGACCGGAATCGAGACGAACGGCGGCACGAGCAGGACGGCTAGCGGCAGCAGCCACAGCCCGTGGGCCAGCGACGGCTTCCCGCAGCGCCGCGCCGCGACCCACGCCAGTCCGGCAAGACCCATCGAGATCGCCAGCTTGCTGGCCCCGATCTGGAGAATCATGTCCGTCATGCGTGTCTATCCGCCTCTCGCTCCCCGGCTCTCGCTCCGGATTCGTCAACGCCATTTTCACGACGACATGTCGTAAGTTTACGACGCGATGTCGTAACCGTCAAGCGGAGACACGGGGCGGGAGGCGGAGACAGGGCGGATGAAAGGCAGAGGCGCGGTCGGGAAGCCGGATTCGTGGCCCCCCGTTTCAGATTCCGGTGGGTTCATCTATTGTATTTGGGCTGTTGTTGGGTCGGGTGGGGTGGCCGGTGCCGGTTTCCTTGCCCGGACCGCTCCCTCCCCGCGGAACTCCTCCCGAAACGAGGTAAGCGAGATGCGTACGCGCTCAGGGCTCCCGGTGTCTCTTTCTCTCCTCGCGGTGCTCGCCCTCACCGCAGTCCCCCTTCCCGCGCTGGCCCAGGACGCCGATCTGCAGGCGGCCGTCCAGGCGCTCGAATGGCGCGAAATCGGCCCCACGATCATGGGCGGCCGCGTCGCCGACATCGCGGTCGACGAGGCCGATCCGTCCACCTTCTACGTTGGCGTGGCGACGGGTGGCGTGTGGAAGACGATCAACGGTGGAAGCACGTTCGAATCGCTCTTCGACGACCAGACGATGCTCTCCGTCGGGGACATCACCCTCGCCCCGTCGAACCCCAACGTCGTGTGGGTCGGCTCGGGCGAACCGCAGAACCGCCAGTCCTCTCCGTGGGGGATGGGCGTGTTCCGGTCGACGGACGCCGGCCGGACCTGGACGCACCTCGGGCTTGAGGCGACGCACCACATCTCCCGCATCCAGGTCCATCCCCGGAATCCGGACGTGGCCTACGTGGCGGCCATGGGTCGCCTGTGGGGCGCGAACCCGGAGCGCGGCGTGTACCGGACGATGGACGGGGGCGAGACGTGGGAACTTGTCCTCTACGTCGACGAGCACACGGGCGCGATCGACCTCGCCATGGATCCGGGCGATCCGATGACGCTGTTCGCGGCCATGTACCAGCGGCAGCGGACGCTGTGGGGTTTCAACGGCGGTGGGCCGGGTGGCGGCATCTACCGGACCATGGACGGCGGCGACAACTGGACGAAGCTCGCCGGCGGCCTGCCGGAGGGTGACGTGGGCCGCATCGGGCTCGACATCTACCGCCGGGACGGGAACCTCGTCTGGGCGATCGTCGAAGCCGACGCGCGCGCCCCGGGACAGGGCTTCGGTGCCCAGGAAGACGCCGACCGCAAGACGGGCACCTGGAAGTCGACCGACCGCGGCGAGACGTGGGAGCAGACGAGCACCACGAACAACCGTCCCATGTACTACAGCCAGATCCGCATCGACCCGAACGATCCCGAGCGGCTCTACCTGGGCGGTTCGAGTCTGTACCGCACCTCGGACGGGGGGTACAACTTCACGCCGGACGCGGCCTCCGAGGTCCACTCCGACCACCACGCGCTCTGGATCAACCCGGCGAACTCCGACCACCTGATTCTGGGCGGCGACGGCGGCGTCTCGATCAGCTGGGACCGCTCCGACAACTGGCGCCAGCTGACGAACCTGCCGCTCGCGCAGTTCTACGAGATCGGTGTCGACAATCGCGAACCGTACCACGTGTGCGGCGGCCTGCAGGACAACGGCTCGTGGTGCGGCCCCTCGGACACCTGGTCCAACCAGGGGATCCGACCGCGCGACTGGTACAACGTGGGGAGCGGCGACGGCTACTTCACCGTCCTCCATCCCAACGGCGAGGAGATGATCGCGGAGTCCCAGAACGGGAACCCGATGCGGGTGAACCTCAAGACGGGCGAGCGGCTGCGGATGCGTCCGCTGGGGCGCCCGGAGGGAGATGACGAGGATCTGCCCGACTTCCGCTGGAACTGGGACACGCCGGTCGAGGTGTCGCCGAGCGATCCGAACACGGTCTACTACGGGTCCAACGTCGTGTTCAAGACGCCCGACTACGGCCAGACGTGGGAGCAGATCTCCCCCGACCTGACGAAGGCCATCGACCGGACGACGCTGGAGATCATGGGCGTCCTCGGCTCCGAGCCGATGATGTCGGCCAATGACGGGACATCGAGCTTCGGCAACATGATCTCGATTGAGGAGTCGCCGCTCGATCCGATGGTCGTGTACGCGGGCACCGACGACGGGAACCTGCAGGTCACGCGGGACGGCGGCGCGACGTGGACAAACGCGGCGCCGAACATGCCGGGCGTGCCCGACCAGTTGTACATGACGCGCATCGTCGCCTCGCACGCCGACGCGGGCACGGTGTGGGTCGCGGGGGACAACCACCGCAACGACGACATGGCCCCCTACCTGTACGTCTCGAACGACTTCGGCGAGTCGTGGCGGGCGGTCAGGGACGGGATCCCGGACGGCTGGTCGCTGAACGCGCTGGCGCAGCACCCGCGCGCGGCGAACCTCCTCTTCGCCGGCAACGAGATCGGCACCTACTTCACGATCGACGCCGGGAACTCGTGGCAGCCGCTGCTGCGGAACATGCCGCCGGCGCCGGTGGACGACATCAAGATCCAGGAGCGCGAGAACGATCTCGTGATCGGCACGCACGGGCGCGGGATCTGGATCATGGAGGACATCACCCCGCTCGAGGAGTTGAGCCAGGAAATCCTCGCCTCCGAGGCGCACCTCTTCTCGACCCAGTCGGCGGTCGCGTACAACCCGTACACGCCGCAGGGCTGGACGCCGGGCGTGTGGGAGGCGGAGAACCCGCCGCAGGGCTCCCGAATCCGCTACTGGCTGGGGAGCGACCTGCCGGAGGCCCCGATGGCCGGCGAGGAAGGCGGCGAAACCGGCGAGCGGATCGTGACCTCCGGTCCGTCCGCGAACGGCGATGACCCGGCGCCGATGTCCGAGATGGCGGGCAAGGCGACGATCACGATCCTCGACTCCGATGGCTCCGTCATCCGCGAACTCGAGGGCGGCGGCGACCGCGGCCTGAACGAGGTCATCTGGGATCTCCGCTACGAGCCGCCACCGGCCGCGCCGGGCGGTGGCAACTTCTTCCGCTCCGGCAGCGTGGCGCCGAAGGTCCTCCCGGGGACGTACACGGCGCAGCTGGAGGCGGCGGGGCACACGCTTCAGACGTCGGTCACGGTGCGGCTCGATCCGCGCGTGAACATCAGCCAGGGCGACCTCATGGCGAGGCAGGAAGCGCTCATGAGCGCCTACGCGCTGGCGAAGCCGGTGAACGAAGGGCTGCAGGCGCTGGCCCGGATGCGCGAGCACCTTTCCGCCATCGAGGGGCAGATCGAGGGCCACGACGTGTCCGAGTCCCTCACCGGAGAGGTCGAAGCCGTGGGCGAGGAGCTGGACGAGATCGGCGACGTGCTCGACACGGCCCGGGGCGGTGCGGGCGTGTCCGGTGGCCTGTCCGGTTACCACACGGCGCCGACGGCGGACATGCTCTACCAGCTCGAGCGCGGGTGGGGTGCGCTTCCCGGCGCGATCGACCGCCTCAACGCCGTGATCGAGGACCGCATGCCGGCGCTCTACGCGGCGCTGCAGGCCGCGGGGGTCCGTCCGGACCTCGGCGATCCGGTGCAGGTCCCGATGCCGCCGATGCGCTGAACGCGGTCGTCCGACCGCCGACGCCAGGCGTCGACCCGGCTCAAGCCGAAACCGCCCGCCGCGAACCCGGGTCTCCGGGGTCGCCGGCGGGCGGCGGCGCTTCCATAATGGGCGCCGAACCTCTGCACACGATTCGCGCAAGGAGAGTCCGCACATGTCGTTCTTCGCCCCCCACCGGACCGCGGTCCGCGGAGCCCTGCCGTCCGTCGCGATCGTCCTCGGAGTCGTGGCCGCCCGGCCCGGCCTCGCCCAGGAGCTGACGACCCCGCAGGCCTTCTTCGGCCACGAGATCGGCGCCGACTACGAACTGCCGGACTACGGCGACCTCTCCCGCTACTGGGAGACGCTGGCCGCCGAGTCCCCGCGCATGGCGCTGCAGTCGATCGGGACGACGGCCGAGGGCCGCGACCAGCTGATGGCGATCGTTACCTCGCCTGAAAACCATGCGCGCCTCGACGAGTACCGGGAGATTTCCGCCCGCCTCGCGCTTGCCCGGGGTGTGACGGAGGAGGAGGCGCGAGAACTCGCCAGGCGCGGCAAGGCCATCGTGTGGATCGACGGCGGCCTTCACGCGACGGAGGTACTCGGCGCGCAGCAGTTGATGGAGACGGTGTGGCAGTTCGTGAGCGGGACCGACGACGAGACGATGCGAATCCTCGACGACGTCATCATCCTCTTCGTCCACGCTAACCCCGACGGGATGGATCTCGTCTCGAACTGGTACACGCGGGTCGAGGAGAAGACGGAGCGCTCCACGCGCGGGATCCCCGTCCTCTACCAGAAGTACGTGGGGCACGACAACAACCGGGACTTCTACACGTCCTTCCAGCCGGAATCCGAGAACATGAACCGGCAGATGTACCGGACGTGGTATCCGCAGATCGTCTACAACCACCACCAGACGGGACCCACCGGGACCGTGCTCTTCGCACCCCCGTTCCGCGATCCCTTCAACTACAACATCGACCCGATGGTCATCACCGGGATCGATCTCGTGGGGTCCGCGATGCACTCGCGCTTCACGGAAGAGGGGAAGCCGGGGGCGACGCGGCGGCGCGGCGCGAACTACTCCACGTGGTGGAACGGCGGTCTGCGGACGACGCCCTACTTCAAGAACATGATCGGGCTCCTCACGGAAACGATCGGGAACCCGACGCCGATGGAGATCCCGCTCATCCTCGAGCGGGTCCTGCCCAACGACAACCTGCCCGCCCCGATCGAGCCGCAGCCGTGGCACTTCCGACAGTCGGTCGACTACTCGGTGACCGCGAACAAGGCGGTGCTCGACGTCGCCTCGCGCTACCGCGAGACCTTCCTGTACCGCATATGGCGCATGGGGATGAACTCGATCGAGCGCGGCAGCAGGGACAGCTGGACGATCCACCCCAGGCGGGTGGACTGGCTGCGCGACGAGATGCGGGCCGGGGCGGCGGAGGCGGACTTCGCCCGCAACGTGGGCGGTTTCGGCGGCAGCCGCGGCACGCGCGCGGACTACGACAAGCTGTTCGAACCCGACCTGCGCGATCCCCGCGGGTATATCCTCCCGTCAGACCAGGCCGACTTCCCGACCGCGACGAAGTTCGTCAACACGCTGCTCGAGAACGGCGTGATCGTGGAGCGGGCGACATCCGACTTCAGCGTGGGCGGCACGCAGTATCCCTCCGGCTCCTACGTGGTGCGGGCCGCGCAGGCCTTCCGGCCGCACGTCCTCGACATGTTCGAGCCGCAGGACCACCCGGACGACTTCCTCTACCCGGGGGCGTCGCCGACCCCGCCGTACGACAACGCGGGCTGGACGCTGGCGATCCAGATGGGGGTCGAGTTCGACCGCATCCTGGAGGGCTTCGACGGACCGTTCGAGGAGATCACGGAGTGGAACGCGAGCCCCATGGCGGGTGTGGTCGCGGACGCGGGCGGGGCGGACGGCTTCCTGTTCAGCCATGAGGCGAACAACTCGTTCACGGCGATCAACCGGCTGCACGCCTCGGGGCACGAGGTTTATTGGCTCACTTCGCCGCTGCGCGAGGGCGGCCGGATGCACCCGGCAGGCACCTTCTACGCGAAGAGCCGGCGCGGGACGGACGACGCGGTCGCGTCACTGGCCGCCGAGCTGGGCATCGACTTCCAGGGTCTGGACGACGATCCGGACGCCGACGCTCTGCGGCTGCGGGCGCCGCGCATCGCCCTCTGGGACACTTACGGCGGTTCCATGCCGTCCGGCTGGATCCGCTGGATCCTCGAGCAGTTCGAGTACGCGGACTTCGAACTCGTCTTCCCGCAGCGGCTCGACGCGGGAGGTCTGAGCGAGGACTACGACGTCATCATCTTCCCGCAGGGCGCCATCGGTACGCGGTTCCAGTTCGGGAGCTTCGGCGGGCCGGAGCCGGAGACGATTCCCGAGGAGTACCGGGACCGGCTCGGCCGGGTCACCTCGGATGCGACGACGCCGGCGCTAATCGAGTTCCTCGAGGACGGCGGCTCGATCGTCACCATCGGCGGCTCGACGGCACTCGGGAACGAGCTCGGGCTTCCGCTTGAGGACCATCTCGTGAAGGACGGAGAACCGCTGGGCCGGGAGGACTACTACGTGCCCGGGTCGATTCTGAAGGTCACGGTGGACAACTCGCGGCTCGTCGCCACGGGGGTTCCGTCGGAGCTCGCGGTATCGTTCAACAACAGCCCCGTGTTCGGCGCCTCGGCGCTGGCGGCGAGGAACGACGGGGCGACCGGAGTGACGCCGCTCGCCTGGTTCGACGCCGACGCCCCTCTCATCAGCGGCTGGGCGTGGGGCCAGGGGTACCTGCAGGGCGGCGTGACGATGGCGGAAGCGAAGGTGGGGAACGGGCATCTGTACCTGTTCGGCCCGCTCGTCACGCGGCGCGCGCAACCGCACGGCACCTTCAAGTTCCTGTTCAACGCGATCGCCCTCTCGGCGGCGGAGCCCGAACGACCGTAAGGGGCTGGATCCCTCGTGTTGACAGCGAGTTGACGCAGGCTGGGAGAATACAGCTTGCTCGCTCGCCGCATCTCTGCGGCGTACGTTGTACGTGTCGACCCGGGAGGTATCGTTGCGAAGAAGGAGCGCCGCATGAGCGGCGAGATGATCGCGATCATTGCAGCCGCCATTGCGCTGGCCAGCGTGCTGGTTCCGGGCATGCGCGGGATGCGGCGCGACATGCAGCAGATGGAACTCCGGCTCTCGGAAATCACCGAACGGATGTCGGCGCAGGAGACCCGGCTCACCGAGCGGATGGCGACTCTGGAGACCAAACTCACCGAGCGGATGACGCGGCTGGAGACGACGCTCACCGAACGCGTCGCACGCCTCGAAGGATTGTTCGAGGGCTCCATGCGCTCCCGGAAGCCGCGCAAGACGCGAAACTAGTTCTCCACCCTGGCTTCAGTCTCCGTCGTCCTGAGTACGTACAACGCGCCGGACGAACTCGAACGCACGCTGTGGGGGTACTCGGTACAGACGTGCCCTGAGTTCGAGGTGGTCGTGGCGGACGACGGCTCCGGGGCGGAGACGCGCGATCGGATCGAGCGCCTGCGGGCGTCCACCGGTCTCGCGATCTCCCACGTCTGGCAGGAGGACGACGGGTTCAGGAAGTGCCGCATCCTGAACCGCGCGATCGTCGAGGCTCGCGGAGACTATCTCATTCTCAGCGACGGCGACTGCATTCCGCGCGACGGCTTCGTGGAAGCCCACGCCCGGCTCGCCAGGCGGGGGTGCTTCGTTTCGGGAGGGAGAGTTCGTCTCGCCAGCGAGATCGGGCGAGGGATCGCAAGAGACGATGTGATGGACGGCAAGCTGTTCGACGAGACCTGGCTCCGTGAGCGGAGGGCGCTCATCCGGGGGCGGGACCGAAGCAAACTCACTCGCTCACCGCGCCGCGCCGTCTGGTTCGATCGCCTCACAACTACGCGGGCGACGTGGAACGGGCACAACGCATCGGCCTGGAAGACCGACCTTCTGCGCGTGAACGGCTTCGACGAGCGCATGACGTATCCGGTCGAGGACCGCGAACTCGGCGAGCGACTCCGCAACGCCGGGGTTCGCCCCCTCCAGGCCCGGCATCGGGCGGTGTGCGCTC
This sequence comes from Candidatus Palauibacter polyketidifaciens, assembly GCF_947581785.1. Classification (NCBI taxonomy): domain Bacteria; kingdom Pseudomonadati; phylum Gemmatimonadota; class Gemmatimonadia; order Candidatus Palauibacterales; family Candidatus Palauibacteraceae; genus Candidatus Palauibacter; species Candidatus Palauibacter polyketidifaciens. The sequence continues at coordinate 82,246 of NZ_CANPVO010000040.1, forward strand.
ACGTGGAGCACGACCGGCCCTGGCTCGATCCCGATGCGCAAGCGACGAACGAACGGCTGCGCGCCGAAACCCGTGGCGTGCCCCGGCCGCTCCGCATCTTCCCGGGGTTCGCGCGCGGCCGCGACTGGACGGAGCACGGGATCCGGAAGGGCCCGAGACCGCGGAGTCTTGCCACGGACTTCTAGCCGTCGATTCCCCGTTCGGCGCGGACCGTGTCGGAGCGGAGGCGGCGCTCGAAGCGCTCCCGGCTGGTGGGGTCGGGGGGGCGCGACTCGTGCCAGAGGTGCAGAACCGGGACGGCGTAGCGGCCCTCCTTGCGTCGCGCTCCGTTCCGGATGAGGCGGACGACGAGATCGTTGTCCTCGAACCCCCACCCCTCGAAGCCCTCGTCGAATCCGTTCACCGCCAGGAAGTCCGAGCGCCAGAGGGCGAGGTTGCAGCCCTTGACCCCCTGCCACCGCCGAGGTGACGCGCGTCGCAGAGGCCCCAGCGGCAAGCGCAGCAGCGGCGTGAAGCGATCCACGCGTCCCCGGAGCCACTCGCCAAGCCAGCGGGGGGCGCTCCAGCGCTCGATGGCCGCCGACTCGCGCGCGACCGCGAACCGAGAGAGTCCGGGGTCGAGCCGCACCCGGCTGCCGTGGACGAAATGCCCCGGCTCGGCGAGCCGCGCGTGTCTCTCCACATAGTCCGGCCGCACGAGACAGTCGCCGTCGAGAAAGATGAGGTACGGCCGCTCGGTCGCGGCGGCGGCCCGGTTCCGGATCGCGGCCAGCCGATACCCGCGGTCCTCCTGCCGGACGTGCCGCAGATCGAGGTCGGATTCCTCCGCGTGCCGCGCGACGACTTCGCGCGTGTCCGGGCCGGAACCGTCGTCGGCCACGACGATCTCGAACCGGCGGCACGTCTGTTCGGCGAGAATCCGCAGCACCGCGTCGAGGGCGTCGGGCCGCTCGTAGGTCGAGACGATGACCGCGATGCCGGGGCCGCCGTGCGCCTTCACGCCAGGTATCCCGCGCGCTCCATGACGGGGCCGAATGCGGCTTCGATGCGGGCCGCATCCCCGGGATCCATCTCATCCCTCCATCCCTCCGCCTGTCCCCGCCGAATGAACCGCCCCTCGCCGCGGGCGCGCCCAGTGTAGGCCTCCGCGCCGTGGCGCCCCTCCAGGTCGCGCATGGCCTCGAACGACCCGCGCGCCACCGCCCGGGAAAGCCGCTCGGATGTCTCCGCCGGAACGTCTCCCGCAGGAAACGCTCCGATGAAATGCGCCACGCCGCGTAACGCAGCCTCACGGTCGGAGATCAGGTCCTCGTAGCGCACGACGCAGACCCTCTCGCCGTCCTCCTCGCGTTGGAGCGCGGTCGCGACCTGCCGGTCCCAGCGCCTCAGGTGCTGGTGCCAGCCGTCGAACGGAGGGCCGCCGGACAGGTATCCGTCCACGAATCTCGAGAGCGTCATCTCACGGTCGTCGAACATCGTCGCGAACATGTGCCAGAAGGAGACCAGGACCGCACGCGGGTCGCGCAGAAGATAGAGGGTTCCGGGATAGCGGTGGGGATAGCGGGGGTACTCGTTGCGGAACACCCTCGGATCCGGGAGGTGATCCCAGGCGGAGATCGCGTGGTCGCGGCCGTGTACGAACGGCACGTGGTCGCCGACGTTGTACAGGCTCACGTCCCCGTGGCGATCGTCTGACAGCAACACGGACAGCATGTAGGCGAGCCAGGTGTTCCCCGACTTCGGATGGCCGATCAGAAAGACATCCGTCGGCCTCAGGGCCTGCAGGAATCGAGGCTCTCGCAGCCGGTTCCGGACCCCGTCGCGCAGCCGGTAATAGCCGACTCGACGCTTGCCGCGGCCGAACCAGCGCTTGAAGGCCGGAACCGGGCGGCGCCGGACCCGGGGCGGGTCGAGTCTCGGCGGCCGGTTCACCGGGACCACGGCACCTGCCGCCCGACGAGTTCCGAGACTTCGTCCGCGTCGAAGGCGTACTCCCGTTCGAGATGTTCGCGCACCCAACCGGGCATGGGGACGGGAGCCGACGCGTTCACCGGCTTCTCCAGCGACTCGGCGTCCGCTACCACGACCTTCGCCTCGAGGAATCCCAGGAGATCGCGCATCACGTCTTCGGGACGCTCCCGGATCTCGTCCAGGAAGCCGAAGAAAAACTGCTCACGCGGAAAGTGCTCGAACCACGCCCGCAGGCAGGTCGCATAGTCGCTGCGCCGCCGGACCGGGTCGCTGTTGAAGAACGAGACGAGTTCGTCGCGGCTCACGGACTCCAACGGCTTGCCCCGCCACCGCGGAAACCCGTTTCTCGCTTGCGACCAGGCGCGGTCGATCGGGTCGCGCATCATGAAGATGAGTCTGGAGTCGGGCATCCACTCGGCGACGCGGCGGATGACGGCCGGCTCGAGGATCGCGTAGGCGGGCGTGATCTCGCCCCGGATCCGGCCGCCCCGCCGGGTACCCCTCCCGCCGCCCCGCCGGGCGCGGACGAAGCGGGCGAGATAGCGGATCTGGTTGAACCGATCTCGCGCTGAGCCGCTCGGGGCCAGCGCTCCGAGCTTGCGGTCGAAGAAATGGATTTCCTTACGGTCCATCCGAATCTGCGGGTGGCGCGAGAGCTGCGCCGCCACCCAACTCGTGCCCGCACGCGTGGCGCCGATCCCCAGGAAGCCGGGCATCCAGCGCTTCAATGCGCGCTTGCGCGCCGGACGCTCGTCGGCCGGACGCTCGCCGCGCGGGGATCTGTCTGGCCGTCCCCCGCCCGATCCGGGCGGCCGCGCCAGACCGACCTGTTCATCGAGGAACGTCGCGGGCAGGCGACGAACCGCGCGCATGTCGGCGCCGCCCGCTCCCCCACCGCGCAGCCGCTGGAACGTGGCCCATTCGCGCCGTTTGCGGGCCGAAGGAAAGTCCATCGTCGACCAGTGATCGAACTCCTCCTCGTCCAGAAACTTCAGTTCGTAGAAGCAGACAGGCGCGAAGTGATGCGTCCGAAGCCAGCGGGGGCGAATCAGTTGTTCCCAGTGCTCGCGCTTGTGGAACCGCACGCGATAGTCGCAGGGGGCGAGCCGCACCTCGCGGTTCACCTCTCCGCGTGGCGCCAGGAAGGAGCCATCCGGCGTCCGATACACGGTCTGCCCGACGAACGACCAGGCGGCCGGCCAACCGCGTCCGAGCCGGGACAGCATGCCGGCGAAGGCGCCCCGCCGCTCGCGGGTGAGCACCATGTCCGCGTCCCACTTGCAGGCGTAGCGCCGCGTGCAGCGGGACAGCGCCCAGTTCGTGAAGTAGACGAGGGAGTGCAGCGAATCGGCGGGCGTCCCGTCGTGCTCGGGACCGAACCGCCCCACCCGGAAGGGATACGAATGAAGGCAGATCTTCTCTCCCGCGTCGCCGGATCGCTGCAGGTGCCGCACGATCTCGGCCGTGTCGTCCCGGCTCCCGTTGTCGATCACGTGGATCTCGTCGAACACCGGGAGGATCGAGCGCAGGCAGTACTCGATCTTCGACGCCTCATCCTTCGCCCGCACGAAAGCGCTCGTCCCCTGGGCCCGATTCCGGCGCGGGAGGACAAACGAGAACTCCGAGTTCCCTTCGCGGTTCCGGAACTCCGTATGGCGGGGGCGAAACGGGAGCGGCATGAACTCCGATCCGGACGAGGGGTAGCTGCCAACCATCCGACCCACTCCAGGAATTCCTGTCAACCCGAAAACGGATCATGGAATGCAACGAATGTCACGATCGGCGCCGGTTATCGTTCTCTTGATCGGGCTCATCCGGCTGGTCGTGCCAGGTACCGCTGCGGGTCAGGAGTGTGCGTGGTCCGCGAGTGCCGGGTTGACGATCCCCGCGACGAGGGACCTGCGCGTGGAGGGGCACCGCACGAACCTCAAGCTGGGCTGGCTCGGTCGGCTGGGGCACACGTGCGGATCGGACACTCGCCGTTACGGGTTCGACGCGGACGCGCAGCGCACCTATGGATCCGGCGACATCTACCTGTTCAGTCTGACCGGGAGACTCAGTCGGATGTTCCGCGACGGTTCGGATCCCCGTATCCCCTGGTTCGAACTCGCCGGAAACGCCGGCTTCGCCTACGCCTTCGACCCGAACGATTACGTCGAAATCCCTGTCGTGCCATTCGTGGACCGAACGCCCAACCGGGTGATCGACCTCCCGGGCGTCGGAGTCACGGCAGGCGGGGGCATGCGAGTGGGTTTTCCTGCGAGTCCCAACGGGACCTTCCTGCTGGACGTCGGTTTTCGGGCCACTCTACTACCCAACCGGAAAACGAACGGGCCCCTGCCAGGCACGCACCGCGTATTGGTGACGCTGCCTGTCGCGCTCGGGTATCGGCTAACGCTGTAAGTCCCTCACCGAGTCTACGTCCCCCGCTCGGCATGCGTTTGCTGCCCTCCCGCCCGCGGGAATATGCTCATCCGGAGCGGAAAGCGAGTCGAATGCGACGGAAGAGACCACCAATGCAGAGTTCCGGAGATATCCCCATGCGACGCGTCCCCATGCGACCGGCGGCAGGCCTCACGATTTGGCTGGCAGCGCTGGCGGTTTCGGCTCAGGCCGGCGCCGCGCAGGCCAATCCGGGCATCCTCGTGAGTGGCGACTGGCTCGTCGAACACCGGGACGATCCGGATGTCGTCGTGCTGCACGTCGGGATGGGCCGCATGGCGCCTCTCGAGGAATACGTGCGGGGAGCGCGCTTTCTCGAGTACCACGACATCGCCGTCGAGCGAAACGATCTCATCACCGAACTCGCGCCGGTCGAGGATCTCGTCGAGGTCTTCCGCGCCGCGGGCGTCTCCAATGACAGCCACGTGGTCGTGGTGGGGGACCCCGGTCTTCACGCGGCCCGCGTCTTCATGACGCTGGATTATCTGGGTCACGGCGACCGCACCTCGGTGCTCGATGGAGGGTTGGCGGCGTGGAAGGCGGCAGGGGGCGAAGTTGCCGCAGAGCCGACGGAGCCCACCCGCGGCGACTTCGAGGCGGAGGTCCGGGAAGACATGCTCGTGACTGCGGAATGGATCCACCAGCGGCTCGACGACCCGAACGTCACGCTGATCGATGCCCGGCCCGAGGACGAGTACACGGGCGAGCGGCCCGGGCGGGACTTCCTGCGCGGCGGGCACATCCCCGGCGCCTACAACCTCTACTGGCAGGACCTCACGGGCGAGGACATTCCCACGCTGATCGACCTCGCCGAGGTCGAGGCGCGCTTCGAGGAAGCGGGGGCGGCGAAGGACGGCGTCGTCGTCAGCTACTGCCTCATCGGCATGCGCGCGAGCTACACCTACATGATTTCCAGGTATCTCGGCTACGACACGAAGTTCTACGATGCCTCGTGGAACGATTGGGGCCGGCGGGACGATCTCCCGCTCGTCACCGGCAAGGCCCGCAGATAGCTTGCGGGTCTCGGGTCTGCCTTCGGATCGAAGGCGCAGGAAGCTGCAGGAGGTTGTGAAATGAAGACCGTCTCCGGAGTACTCGCCGCGCTCGTCATCTCCGCCGCCGCCGTGCTCGTCCTCGTGGGCACGAACCGCGGCGAGGCCGCTGCGACGGAAGTGCCGCCGTCGGCCGCTGCATCTTCGTCGGTCGCCGTGTCTCTCGTCTCGCCGGCCCCGCACTCGATCGAAGCCGGTCCGGAGTCGCCGGTCGAACTCGTGCTCGCGCAGCCGCTCGACCCCGGCGGGTTCGATCCGTCGGCGCTGTCCGTGTTCGGCCGCTGGAGCGGCGTGATGACCGGCTCCGTGCAACTCTCGGACGATGGCCGGCGCATCCGCTTCGAGCCCGGCGAATCCTTCCACGCCGGCGAATCGGTCACGGCTTCGCTGCGCGCCGGGGAGATGCTCGCGGACGGCGGCGCCATGGAGACGGGGTTCGCGTGGAACTTCTGGATCCGGCCGCAGGCGGGCTCGCTGGACATGATCGACCGTGGCGCGCGAACCGTGCTCGACGATGGCGAGAAGCACGTCCAGCCGTACGGGGCCTACGCCGGCGACTTCAACGGCGACGGCTACCCCGACATCGCGATTCCCAACGAGGTCTCCGCGGACGTCCGCGTGATGTTCAACGACGGGAAGGGGGACTACAGCGAGTTCCGCGTCCTCGACATCCCGGGCGGGAGCTGGCCGAGCCCGAACGAAGGGGCGGATTTCAACGGCGACGGCCTCACGGATTTCGTGGTCGGCAACGCGGGGAACGATCTCGTGTCCGTCTTCCTCGCGGATGGCGAGGGCTGGTTCGAACTGGGGAGCAACATCGAGTCGGGCAGGAACGTGCGCGGCGTGTGCATCGGCGACTTCGACCAGGACGGCTGGCCGGATGTGGCGGCGGTGAACATGTCCGTCGGTCCGGAGGAATCGCGCGGCAACGTGGCCATGCTGCTCAACAACGCGGATGGTACGGGCGATCTGCGCCGCGCCTCCGAGATCGCTTCGCCGGGCCAGGGCGAGAAGACGTGCGCGACGGCCGACGTGAACAACGACGGCCTGCCCGACCTGCTCGTCGGAGCCTACTTCACCGACGAAGTCCTCACCTACCTGGGGGACGGGCGCGGCAACCTCGAGCTGGGCACGCGCGTGCGCGCCGGCGGCAAGCCGTGGATGATCGTGGCGGGCGACGCGAACGGCGACGGGAACGTCGACGTGATGTCCGCGAATCGTGAAGGGAACAACGTCGCGGTCCTCATCGGCGACGGCGCCGGCGGCTTCGCCGATCCCGTCGAGTACGAGACGGGCGACTCGCCGCTGGCGGTCGACGTGGGCGATATCGACGGCGACGGCGACCTCGATGTCGTCACGAGCGACTTCGAGGGCAACAGCTTCACCGTACACGAGAACGCGGGCGACGGAACGCTCGTGAACCCCCGCTCTTACGCCGCGAGCACCAACGGCTCGTGCGTCGTCATCCACGACCGGGATCTGGACGGGGATCTCGATCTCACCGGCGTGGACGAGACGGACGACAAGATCTTCATCCTGGAGAACCCCGGGGGATAACCCGGTAGAACCGTGTAGATGGGAAAGATGGGGAAGATAGACAGGAAGGCGAAGGAGGAGTGGCGGCAGAAACTCCCCGAGCAGGCCTACAAGGTGCTGTTCGAGGAGGCGACCGAACGCGCGGGGACGAGTCCGCTCAACGATGAGAAACGCCCCGGCACCTTCGCGTGCGCGGCCTGCGGAGAGGCGCTGTTCACGACCGACATGAAGTACGACAGCGGCACGGGGTGGCCGAGTTTCTTCGAGACGCTGCCCGACGTCCTCGAGACGAAACGCGACTTCAAGCTCATCCTGCCGCGGACCGAATACCACTGCGCCCGCTGCGGCGGACACCAGGGACACGTCTTCAACGACGGCCCCGAGCCCACGGGCAAGCGCTTCTGCAACAACGGCGTCGCGCTCCGGTTCATCCCGGACGACGACCAGCGGGACGACTGAGCCCGACTCCGGTGAAGCCGGCGCTGGCGGCGGGGGTGCTGGGCCTGCTCGCCGGGGCGTCCGGTACGGCGGGCCAGCTTCCGGGCTCCAGCGGAGCCTGCGAAGCCCGCAGCGCGGAGACTCGCGCGGCCGGGGCCGCCGGGGCGCTCACGGACACGCCTACGGGCCGGGTCGCGGCCGACCTCCATTGCATCAGCCTCTACTCCACGGCGCGGAGCGGGGACGCGCAGGGGTTCGTCGAACTCGGACGGGTGCCGTCGCCGTTCGGCGTGACGGTGACGCCGTCCGGCCACCATGTCCGCGCGTTGACCGCGCACATCGAGGGCCTCCCGCCACCCTCCAGCCTCGGGCCGTACGCAGTCTACATGGCGTGGGCGACGCCGCTCGAACTGGCTCCCGTGGTGCCGCTGGGCCCGGTCGGGAACGGCGAGCACGCGCTGGGGCGCGTCGCGTTCAACAAGTTCCTCGTGATGGTCAGCGCGGAGGCGTCGGCCAGCGTCACGACGCGCGAGGGGCCGCTCGTGCTGCGGGGCCGCTCGCCGTCCGCGCTCATGGAGGCGCACGACCTCCTGGCCCTCGCGCCGTCGGCGACGCGGCGGGCGGCCGACCGGGGCCCGACGCGCTGGGACGCGCCGCCCGCGTACCCCGGCATCGCCATGCTGCCCGGCGTGATGGACCTCGAACCGCGCGCTCGCCCCGCAAGCCTCCGAAGCGCGGCCGACCTGCCCCCGTGGGAGACGCTCCCCGAGCCTGCTCGGCGCCAACTCGTCGATCTCCCCGACGGGGGCACGCTCGACCTCGAGGCGACCATCGTCCGGCGGGAAATCGACGGCCGCCGACTCGCCATGCTCGCCTTCAACGGCCAGCACCCCGGTCCCCTCATCCGGGTCCCGGAGAAGTCCACCATCTTCGTGAATTTCACGAACCGGACCCCGTACCCGACGGCGGTGCACTGGCACGGCATCCGGCTCGACAACGCGTTCGACGGCGTCCCGGGCCTCACCCAGGATCCCGTCGCCCCCGGCGAATCGTTCCGGTACCGGATCTACTTCCGGGACGCCGGAATCTACTGGTACCACCCGCACCACCGCGAGGACGTCCAGCAGGAACTCGGCCTGTACGGGAACCTCCTCGTCGATCCCGCCGACCCGGACTACTACGGGCCCGCGAACCGCGAGGAAGTCCTCATCCTCGACGACATCCTCCTCGACGACGACGGACTCGTGGACTTCGGCGAGGAATCGGCGAACTACATGCTCATGGGCCGGTTCGGGAACCGGGCCCTCGTCAACGGCGAGCCGGGCTACGAACTGGAGATCGACCGGGGCGGGGTCGTCCGCTTCCACCTCACGAACGCCTCCAACACGCGCACGTTCAATCTCTCGTTCGTGGACACGGAACGCGGCGGGCTTCCCGATCCCGACCAGCGCGTGGCCGATCCCGATGCGGCGGACCCGAATCGTCTTCCGCTCAAGGTCGTCGCGTCGGATGTGGGCCGCTTCGAGCGCGAGGAATGGGTCCGAAGCGTGGTCCTGGCTCCCGCGGAGCGCTACGTGATCGACGTCCGTTTCGACCGGTCCGGCACGCACGCGCTCGTCAACCACGTACAGGGGATCAACCACCGGCTGGGCGTCTTCCGGGCCGAACTCCGGACGCTGGGCAACGTGACGGTCGCGCCACGGGCTGCGGCCGACGACCACGGGGGCGCGTTCGGGACCCTGCGCGAACACGCGGACGTCATCGCGGACATCGACCGCTACCGGCCCCGCTTCGACGACGAGCCCGACCGTGAACTCGTGATGACGCTCGAGACCGACGATCTCCCGCTCCCCATCGAGCGCTCGATGGCCTACGACTGGGTCTACTTCAACCCGGTGGAATGGACCGGGACGATGCCGCGCATGAACTGGGCCACGACCGGCCGCGAGATCCGCTGGGTCCTGCGGGAGACGGCCACGGGGCGGGAGAACGAGGAGATCGAGTGGAACTTCGCCGTCGGAGATGTGGTGAAGATCCGCGTCGTGAACGACCGGGGCGCCTTCCACGCCATGCAGCACCCGCTACACATCCACGGCCAGCGCTTCCTCGTCCTGTCGCAGAACGGGGTGCCGAACGACAACCTGGTGTGGAAGGACACGGTCCTGTTGCCCGCCGCATCCACGACGGACATCCTGCTGGAACTGTCGAACCCGGGCCGCTGGATGATTCACTGCCACATCGCCGAACACCTGGAAGCCGGCATGAAGATGACGATGAACGTCGCCGACGCCCCGCCGTGACCGGACGCCGGGCCAGCGATCGTCCGAGGTTGACCTGTGGGTTATACCACAGTATTACTACGGTATGAAGACAGCGATCTCCGTGCCCGATGAACTGTTCGCCTCCGCCGATTCGCTCGCGAAGCGGATGAGAGTCTCGCGAAGCGAACTCTACGCGACCGCAGTGGCCGAATACGTGGCGAAACACCGCAGCGAGGACATCACTGCGAAGCTGAACGCCGTCTACGCCGACCTTTCCGGTGAAATGGATCATGCTCTTAGGCGGGCTCAGGCTCGATCCATCGCCGAAGAATGGTAGTTGCGCGGCGAGAGATAAGGTGGGCGGATCTGGACGAACCAAGAGCATCGGAACCGGGATTTCGTCGCCCGATTCTCGTAGTGCAGGCAGACTCGTTCAATCGAAGCAGACTGAGGACCGTGATCGGCGTAGCCCTCACCTCGAATACGCGCTATCTGGACGCCCCGGGCAACGTTCTTCTGCCGGCATCGGCAACAGGTTTGCCAAAGGACTCCGTGGCAAATGTGACCCAACTCGTGACCATCGACGAAGATTATCTCGGGGACCGGTGCGGCCAGATATCACGCAAGCTCATGAGTCGGGTCGAAGCCGGACTGCGGCTCATCCTGGATCTGTAGACGCCCGGCAGTGAGAAAGGAGGTTGTCATGATGACCACCCAACGCCGTGCCCTCTTTGCCCTCGTCCTGGCGCCGGTCGCCGGCGCACTGCTGTACTCCGATGCGCAGGCACAGGAGGCGATGGAGGACTTCATCGCGGTGCAGGCGCCGACCGTCGCGCTCACGAATGTCAAGGTGATCGACGGGACCGGCGGCCCCGCTCGCGAGGGGCAGACCATCGTCATCCAGGATGGCCGCATCGCCGATGTCGGCCCCGTCGATGAGGTTGCGGGGCGGATTCGCAACGCGCAGGTGCTCGACCTCGAGGGCCACACCGTCATCCCGGGTCTCATCGGACTCCACAACCACAGCTACTACACCGGCGGGAACGGACGGGCCGCGCAGCTCTCCTTCTCGGGGTCGCGGCTCTACCTCGCGTCCGGGGTGACGACGATCCGGACGACCGGCGCCCGCGCGCCGTACGAGGAGATCAACCTCAAGCGCGCGATCGACGAGGGGCGCACCATCGGCCCGAACATGTTCACGACCGGCCCCTACCTCACGGGGCAGGAGGGTTCGCAGTCGATGGCCCAGCTCGAGGGGCCGGAGCAGGCGCGTCGCCTCGTCCGCTACTGGGCGGAGGAGGGCGTGCCCTGGTTCAAGGCGTACACCTGGATCAGCCGCGAGGAACTCGGCGCGGCGATCGACGAGGCGCACCGGCACGGCGTGAAGGTGACGGCCCACCTCTGCTCGGTCGGATACAGGGAGGCGGTGGCGCTCGGGATCGACAACCTGGAGCACGGCCTGCTCGCGAACAGCGAGTACTTCCAGGGGAAGGAGCCGGACGACTGCCCGTCGGGGTTCCGGAACGGCTACGCCGATCTCGACGTGAACTCCGAGGAAGTGCAGGAGACGTTCCGCATGATGATCGAGAACGACGTCGCGATGACCTCGACGCTCGCGGTGTACGAGATCTCCGTGCCCGGCCGGGGTCCGATCGACGAGCGGATCTACGACATCCTCGCCCCGGAGATCGCGGCGGAGGTGCGGGAGATCGCGAATCTGCGGCGGAACGCGACGCTCGATTCCGGGATCGGGATCCATCCCGACGTCTATCAGAAGGCGCTCGAGTACGAGTACGCGTTCGTACAGGCCGGAGGGACGCTCGCGGCCGGCGTCGACCCCACCGGGTACGGCGCGGCGCCCCCGGGCTACGGGGACCAGAAGAACTATGAACTGCTGCTCGAGGCCGGGTTCACGCCTGCCGAGGTCGTGCAGATCATGAGCGCGAACGGCGCCAGCGTGCTGGGAATCGACGACGAGACGGGGACGATCGAGGTCGGAAAGGTCGCGGATCTCGTCGTGCTGGAGGGAGACCCGGAGGCGGACGGCCACATCCGCGAGACGCGCATCGTGTTCAAGGCCGGCGTGGGCTGGGATGCGCCGAAGCTCATCGACTCGGTTCGCGGCATCGTCGGCATCCGCTGACGGGCCGTCCCCGGTGAACTCGCGAGGAGAGGTGCGGGTCCGGCTCTCGGGCCTGACGATCATCGCGCTCCTGGCGGCGGCGCTCGGCGGCCCGCGGCCCGCCGCCGCCCAGCTGACCGCGGCGGACTCCGCAGCCGTGCTCGTCGCGACGGCGGCCGATTTCGAGGAGCGCGGCGAACTCGAGGTCGCCCGGGCCCTGTATGAGGAGGTCGTCCGCCGCTACCCCGGCACTCCGGGTGCGGCGCTGGCCCGGGCTCGGCTGGAAGGGTTGGGGGCTCCGGCGGGCGCGACGCCGGCGGGGCCGCCTCCGGGCGGCGGCCCGCAGGATCGGCGTGGCGACACGGAGTTCCGCGTGTGGTCCACGATGTATGGGCTGTGGCTCGGCGTCGCGGTGCCGATGCTTGCGGAGGCGCGCGGCTCCGAACCCTACGGCGCGGGTCTTCTGCTCGGCGGACCGACGGGCTACCTCGTCGGCCGCGTGTTCTCGCGTTCCCTCTCGGTGGGACGTTCGCGCACGATCAGTTGGGCCGGCACGTGGGGCACATGGCAGGGCGTGGGCTGGGCGAACGCGCTGAATCTGGGCGCCGATCCCGGCTGCGAGTACTGCGAGCCGGGCGAGACGGAGGCCGTGGCCGCGGCACTGGCTGGCGGATTGGCCGGCATCGTCACGGCCGGCCTCCTCGCCCGCGAGACTTCGGAAGGTACGGCCGCGGCGACGTACCTCGGCAGCCTTTGGGGGACGTGGTTCGGACTCGGGGGAGCGACCGCGCTGGATCTGGGCGACGAGGCGATGTGGGCGAGCACGCTGCTCGTGGGCAATGCGGGCCTGATCGCCGGAACACTGGCGGGGAGCCGGTTCGACCTCTCGTCCCGCCGCGCGCACATGATCAGCCTGGGCGGTCTGATCGGCGGCTTTGGCGGGGTCGGCATCGTGCTCATCACGAAGCCCGGAAGCACCAGCGGCGAGTTCGCGATTCCGCTCGCGACGAGTCTCGTGGGTCTGGGTTTCGGGGCCCTGTTGACCGGCGAGTCGGAGGACGCGCCCGCGGGAGAGTCGAGCGCCGCCCGAGCAGCGTCCGGTTTGTCGTCTCCGGCTCTCCTGAACTGGTCCGAGGGAGAACCGTTGGCGGTGGGCCTGCCGCTGCCGTTCCCGACAACGGTCTTCGATCCGGGACGGACCGGACGACGGCACACCGCTTGGAACGTCCCGCTCGTCCGCTTCCGCTTCTGAGACAGGCGGGATGCCGGATCGTCCGCTGAAGGACCGTGTGGCCGTCGTCGTCGGCGCGACGCGCGGCGCCGGGCGCGGCATCGCCCGCATGCTCGGCGAGGCGGGCGCCACCGTCTACTGCACCGGCCGCAGCGTACGGGGCCGGCCCGCCACGCCCGGACGGCCGGAGACGGTGGAGGAAACGGCGGCGATGGTCACGGCGGAAGGCGGCCGGGGCATCGCCGTCCGCGCCGACCACACGGTCGAGTCCGAAGTCGAGCAACTCTTCGCCCGCGTGCGCGCCGAGGCGGGCCGGCTCGATGTCCTCGTGAACGACATCTGGGGCGGCGACGCGCTGACGGAGTGGGGGAAGCCCTTCTGGGAACTCGCCATCGCGCAGGGTGAGCAGATGCTGGAACGCGCCGTCCACACGCACATCATCACGAGCCGGCACGGCGCTCCGCTGATGGTCGAGCGCAACGCCGGCCTCATCGTCGAGGTGACCGACGGCGACACGTTCGGCTACCGCGGCAACCTGTTCTACGACCTGGCGAAGAACGCGGTCGTCCGGCTCGCCTACGCCATGGCTGCCGACCTCCACCCGCACGGCGTCACGGCGCTCGCGATCACTCCCGGATTCCTGCGCTCAGAGGCGGTGCTCGACCACTTCGGAGTCACCGAGGCGGATTGGCGCGAGGCGATCGAGAAGGACGAGTACTTCGCCGAGTCCGAGACGCCGTGCTACGTCGGCCGCGCGATCGCCGCGCTCGCCGCCGACCCGGACGTCGCGGCAAAGAGCGGCGGACTGTTCTCGAGTTGGGGCCTCGCGAAGGAGTACGGCTTCACCGATATCGACGGCCGCCAGCCCGACTGGGGCACGTTCTTCCTGGGAAAGGTGAGAGGCATCCTCGAACGGGACACACCGCCGGACGAGATGGATGTCTTCGTCGTTCGCAGCCGGCTCCACCAGGCGGAACTCGACCCGTCCGCCAGCGAGGAGGCCGACCACCTCCGCGCCTGGCTGGAGCGCCACGAGTAGCGGATCCCCCTAGCCACGTCCCGCGGGAACGCGCCGGAGCCTCTCCGAATCCGGCTACGTTGCGGTCGGCACCTCCAGTCCCGCCGTTCGTGCCGCTTCCCCGAGCGCCCGATCCAGCGTGGCAAGCGGTAACCGCATCCGGATGGCCAGTTCCAGATACATGGAGTCGTAGACGGAGAGCCCGTGCGCGTGGGCGACTCCGAGCACCGGTCCCCGGATGCGGGACGTGGAAACGGGATCGATCGTGAGCGGCAGAGCTTCCAGGTTTCGCCAGATCCGCGGCCAGTCGCTCTCCGCGATCCGCCCTCGGCGCGTAGCGACGAGCAGCACGTTCGCGACCTCGATCGGCCACAGGGACGGAACGAACGCTCGTCCTTCCGTCAGGGCATCCCGGAGCCGAGCCGTCTCCTCGGTTGCCTCGTCCGGGAACACCCAGGCCATCGTGACGGAACAGTCGAGCACGAACGTCAATGCCTGCGACCTTCCTCAATCATGTCCCGAACTGAGAGCCCGCCGAGACTGTGTGTCGCCTGGAACGCCTTCAGGTCGTCGATCGCGGCCTGAACCTTGTCGGGGTCGGTCGTGCGGAAGGGGATCAACTCCGCGACGGGACGGCCGTGCCTCGTGATGACGAAACGCTCCCCCGTCTGCACGCGGCGCAGGAGGCGGGGCAGGTGTGTCTTCGCTTCAAAGGCGCCGATGTCCGGCATGTTCCTCCTGAATCGAATTCGAAAAGAAATAGTCAGACCAGACTGATACTAGTCTAATCTGCGAGGGCCACGCAACGTCAGAAGCCGATGGACTTCGACACTTTCGCGGCGAGGACGCGCTCGACCGTCATGCCGGCGTCCAGGTCCCGGCGCTCGGTGTAGACGAGGAAGATGTCGCTGAGCGGCGAATACAGGTAGTTGAAGCGCACGTTCGTGACGAACTGGTCCTCGGCCGCATTGTACTGGACGAAGGCGCTGGCGAAGACCTTCGTCGAGAGGCCGTAGTCGACCCGACCCCCGAAGACGTCCGCCGTGAACGCCCCGTCCGGGAGCGAGATGTCGTTGTGGTTCGCCGAGAGATCGACGGAGAGGTGATGGCTCGGCCGCCACATGAGGCCGCCCGACAGCGACGTCAGCGTCCCGTCGAAGAACCCGCCGCGCTCGACCCGAACGAACCCCGTCAGCGCCCGCCCCGGCGCCGACCGGTACTGCACCGAGCCCGAGCCGAAGTCGTAGCGGCCGGTCGGGATTGTCGCGTCCCTCGAGACGCGGAAGGGTTCCCGCAGGAGTTCGAACCGGTCCGTGTAGTTCAGCGTGAGCCCGCTCCCGTTCAGGAACGAGATCCCGAACCCCGCCGTCCGCCTCCGCGTCACGAGGACGGACTCTAGATCCCGGATGTCGTCGAGCTCGACCCAGGGATTGACCTCCTGCACGCCGGGCACCGGCGGCCGCGGGTGGAGCCCCACCGTCGCGTAGCTCTGGCGGATGTCGCGCCGGCGCACGAAGCCCACCGTCGGGTTGAAGTCCTCTCCCACGTGGCGCCACAGCGCGGACACGTCCCACAGTTCGTCGCGCCAGCCGGCCCACATGCGGCCCGCAAGGGCGTTGCCATCGGCATCCGGCGAGTCGGTCCAGGCGAGGAACGGGGCGAGGAGCAGCGACGGGAGCGGCCTCAGGTTCGCATCGAACCCCACGTTGCGGTTGAAGTCGGGGTAGCCCTCGATATCCGAACCCGTCGCCTCCCGGTTGATGAAGATCGCGCCCACGTCCGACGTCCCGAACACGCTCCGGCGCGCCCGCATGACCGAGAAGTTCTCGGCCGGGAGGCCGCGGCCGGACCGGGTCTGGAGGTTCATGAGGCCGACTTCGAACCCGGCCGTCCGGCCCGTGAGCCGCGCGCCGCCAAGGATGGGGATCGGCTCCCCCCGCCCCGTGAGTCCGATGCGGCGCGAGTGGAAGAGGGTGAGGTCGCGCAGCGAGACGCCGGTCCGGTAGCTGCGCTCCGACTGGTCGCCGAAGGCGAACGTGCCGGAGTTCTCGACGAAGAAGTCCCGTTTCTCAGGGAAAAAGAGCGGGAAGCGGGTCAGGTTGACCTGCTCCTGGTCGACCTCGACCTGGGCGAAGTCCGTGTTGTAGGTGAGGTCCAGCGTCAGCCCCGGCGTCACCCCGAACTTCACGTCGAACCCGATGTCGGCCTGGGTGCCGGCGCGCCCTTCCTCGATCAGCGTCCCCGTCTGGTCCTGCGCGAGGGCGTAGGGCTTCACCCGCAGGTTGAGTCCCGGCCCCACACCCCGGAATCCGGTCAGCGTCCCCGCCTTCGACATCTTGTGGATCTGGTCCCTCCGGTCGAGCGGCGCCCAGAACGTATCCTCCGCCTTCCGCCGGATGCGCCGCAGGATCTGGAGTCCCCAGGTCTGGTCCTCCTCCGAGGGATTGAAGCGGAGCGTGGAGAAGGGGATCTCGATCTCCACCGTCCAGCCCTCGTCGCCGCGGGTCGTCTCGACGCGGATGGGGCCTTCCCACGCCTGGTTCTCGGAACGGCTGTCGTCGAAGAGCTGGACGTCCTTGAGCGCCCCACCGGGATTCACGAGGAACATGAACCCGTTGCGGCGGTCGAGGTACGTATCGAGCGCCACGCCGAAGACGTCCGATGACCCGCTGTTGAAGTCCTGCTTCAGGCTGGAGATGAAGTAGCGGTCGGGCTCGGAGTCGAGGCAGATCGCTCCGATGTAGAGGGCCCGGTCGTCGTAAGCGAAGTAGACGACGGTGTTCTCGGTCGCGGGCGCTCCGGTGTCGGGACGGGACTGGACGAATCCGGTCAAGGGCTGAGCCTGCCGCCAGACGGGGTCGTCGAGGCGGCCGTCCACGGTGGGCGGCGTCTCCGTGCGCAGGGCCGCGGCCGTCGGGCGCGGCGCGGACTCGACCGCGATCCGGGCCCGTCCCTCCTGGCCCGGCTCCTGTGCCGTGGCGCCGGCCGGTGCCAGCGATCCGAGCAGGAGGACGGCCGGAGCGAGGCGGAGACCGCCGTTCAGTTCCAGCTCCTTCAGTTCCAACTCCGTCCCCGAAGTTGTTCGACGTCGAGGTTCCCGCCGCTGAGGACGCAGGCGACCTTCGTCCCCGGCGGCGCGTCGATGAGGCCGTGCAGGACGGCGGCGACCGGCGCCGCGGCCGCGCCCTCGGTCACGAGCTTCGCCCGCGTCATCAGCCACAGCATGGCGTCGAAGATGTCCTCGTCGGGAAGCGTCACGACGCGCTCCACGAAACGGCTCACGACGGACGCCGTGTTGTCTCCCACCCGCATCACCTTGAGCCCGTCGATCGCGCAATCCACGGTCTCGAGGGTGATCATCTCCCCCGACTCGACCGTGCGCTTCATGGCGGGCGCCCCCGATGATTCCACGCCGAACACGCGGATATCGGGGTTCACGCTCTTCAGCGCCATCGAATTGCCGGAGATGAGGCCGCCGCCCCCGATGGGGATGACGACGATCTCGACCTCCGGCCAGTCCTCGAGGATCTCGAGGCCGAGGGTGCCCTGGCCCGCGATCAGCCGCGGGTTGTCGAACGGGTGCACGTACGTGAGTCCGCGCTCCTCGACGAGTTCCAGTGCCCGCTCGTTCGCCTCGTCCCAGATCGATCCGTGAAGCACGACCTCCGCGCCGTATCCCTCTGTGGCCGCGACCTTTGCCGGAGTCGCGTTCTCGGCCATCACGACGACGGCGGGAATCCCGTACAGGCGGGCCGCCAGCGCGACGCCCTGCGCGTGGTTCCCGGCGGAGGAGCAGATGATGCCCCGCGCCTTCTCCTCCTCGCCCATGTGGGCCATCACGTTCAGCGGCCCCCGCACCTTGTACGAACCCCCGCGCTGGAAGAGTTCGGCCTTGAGCCGGATGTCGAACCCGGAGGCCTCGCTCAGCGAGCGCGACGTGAGAAGGGGGGTGTGGTAGACGTGCGGCGCGACGTGCTCCCGCGCGCGCTCGAAGTCCTCGAGGGTCAGTGTGAGTCCGGGGATCTCGACGTGTGGCGTCACTCGGGCCGTCTCTCTCGGGTGGGTGGTGGGCCGGCGGGCGGCACCTTGCCCGTGGCTGCGCCCGGGACCGCCCGAGCGTAGTCGATAATCCCCCACCCGAAGCCGAACACGCAACCGGGAAGTACCGTCACCTTGCGGCGTGAGGCGTTTGTCGGCGACACTCAAGCCTCCTCCCCGCACGGATATCCAGCCGAGGATCCGCCACTTGAACCGGTCACCCGACACCCCGGCACCCGCGCGCGAGCGCTTCGGCACCCGCGCCGGTTTCGTGCTTGCGGCGGTGGGGTCCGCCGTCGGGCTGGGCAACATGTGGCGCTTTCCCTATCAGACGGCGGAGGGCGGCGGCGCGGCCTTCCTCGTAGCCTACGTCTGCATGGCGTTTCTCATCGGCGTGCCGATGATGCTGGCGGAGTTCGCGGTGGGGCGGCGCGCGCGCCGGTCGGCCATCGGCGCCCTGCGCTCGATCGGCGGCAGGCGCTGGGCCGCGGCGGGGCTCATCTTCCTCGTGACGTCGACCGTCATCATGGCCTACCTTTCCGTCATCACGGGCTGGGCCCTGCGCTACGCCCTCGACGGGCTCACCACCGGATTCCACGCCGATGCCGCCGGGCGCTACGCGTCGGTCGCGTCCGGACCTTCGGCGGTCGTCTTCCACCTGGTGTCGATCGCCGCGACGGTGGGGATCGTGGTGTTCGGCGTCCGCAAGGGGATCGAGCGCGCGAGCGTGCTCCTCATGCCGCTCCTCTTCCTCCTCCTCATCGGCCTCGCGGTCTGGGCCACGACGCTGCCGGGCGCGGCGGAGGGATACCGCTTCTACCTCTCTCCCTCGCTGAGCGAACTGCTGGATCCCGTCGTGCTGCAGGGCGCGGCCGCCCATGCCTTCTATTCGCTGAGCGTGGGGATGGGGATCATGGTCACCTATTCCTCCTATCTCTCGAAGCGCACCAACCTCGGCCGCGAAAGCGCCGTGATCGCGCTCTCGGACTTCTCCGTCGCCTTCGTCGCGGGGCTCGTCGTCTTTCCGATCGTCTTCGGACTCGGGCTTTCGGAGGACGTGGGGGAGAGCACGCTGGGCGTCCTGTTCATCTCGCTCCCGAGCGCCTTCGCGCAGATGGAGGCGCTGGGCCGGGTCGTGGGTACGCTGTTCTTCGTCGCCGTGATCGTGGCGGCGATCACCTCGGCGGTCTCCCTGCTGGAGGTGGCGGCCTCGATCCTCATCGACGAACGGGGCTGGACGCGCCGCCGGGCAACGCTGACGTCGGGCTTCCTGATCGCGGCGATCGGGATCGCACCGGCGCTCTCCCTCGGTGCACTGGGAATCATGGATCAGGTGGCGGCGGAACTCCTCACGGTGCTCGGCGTACTCGCCATCGCGGTGCTCGTCGGATGGGTGATGAAGCAGCCGGAGGAGGAACTCCGGATCGGGGCTTCGCCCCGGTTCGCGCGGCTGATCCCGACGGCGCGCTTCCTGATTCGCTACGTGGCGCCGCCTCTGCTGGCGTACGTGAGCTGGATCGCGCTGCGGCAGACGATCCGCGTGATCGCGGGCTAGTGTAGTGTCGCAGGAATCCTGCGGCCATTCGAGCGCCGCTGCATCCGTCCCCGCTGCGTTGCTCCTCCTCGCAATAGCGCTGCTATTACTCGTCGGAGCGTCTTGCGGGACCCGGCGCCCCGGCGCTCTCGGTGACTCGCAGATTCCTGCGACAATACACTAGAACTCCGGAGCGAGACGTGCCGAACCTGGATCGACTCAGAGACGAACTCGCGCGCATCGATCGCGAGTTGCTCGAACTCGTAGCGCGGCGGCAGGCGGTCTCCGCGAAGGTCGGGGAGCGAAAGCGCGCCTCGCAGACGCCCCCGCGCGACTACCGGCAGGAAAAGGTCGTCATCGAGCGGGCCCGCGCCGCCGCGAGCGACCTCGGCCTCCCGCCGCGCCTGGCCGAGGACCTCGTCCTTTCGCTGATCCGTTCGTCGCTCACCGTGCAGGAACGGGGCAGCGTGGCGGCGGCCGCCAGAGGAGGCGGGAAACGCGCTCTCGTCATCGGCGGCTCGGGGAAGATGGGCGAGTGGTTCGTCCGCTTCCTCTCCTCCCAGGGGTTCGAGGTAGAGAACGCCGACCCTGACGGGGGGGATCACGCGGATTGGGCGACGACGTCGCTGGACCACGACCTGATCGTCGTGGCGACGCCGATGGTCATCGCCAACGAGATCCTCGAACGGCTGGCGGAGATTGGACCGCCGGGCCTCGTGTTCGATATCGGTTCGCTCAAGAGTCCGGTGCGCTCCGGTCTGATGGCGCTGGCGGAGGCCGGGGTCCGCGTCACCTCCGTCCATCCCATGTTCGGTCCCGACACCGAACTCCTTTCAGGGGAACACGTGATCTTCGTGGACGTGGGCCGTGCCGACGCGACGGAAGGCGCGGAAGCGCTCTTCGCCTCGACGATGGCGACGCGGGTGCGCATGGACCTGGAGAGCCACGACCGCGTCATGGGGTTCGTGCTGGGGCTCTCGCACGCCCTCAACATCACCTTCTTCACGGCGCTGGCTCGCTCCGGCGAAACGACGCCGCGTCTGGCGGACGTGTCGAGCACGACGTTCGAAGCCCAGCTGGACGTGGCGCGCGCGCTGGCCGGCGAGAACCCGCACATGTACTTCGAGATTCAGTCGCTGAACGAGTACGGGGACGTCGCGCTGAAGGAACTCGTGGCGGCGGCGGAGCGGGTGCGAGACGCCGTCGAAGCGGGGGATGAGGACGCCTTCGTCGCCCTGATGTCCGCCGGTCGCGACTACCTGGAGTCCCGCGGCTCCCCCGAATAGGACGGGCGGGTGGTCCGGCGCGGTTCGACTGGCGTTCGGACATTGATAATCCCTATCTTGCACAGGCTGGATGCGGGGAGGGGATCGTGCGTCCAAACGCCGCGCCGCGTCGCGGTGTTTGCCCGGTTGCATTCGGGCGACAGCCGGTGAGGTCCACATGAAGAAGTTTGCGATCGCGGCTCTGGGAACGGCGGTGCTGTATCTCGCCGTCACGGGCAAGGATGCACCGCTGGGTGCGCCCTCGCACGCCCTTGCGGTTGCGCCCGCCCCGGACACGCTCGCGCACTCGGTCATCCAGACGGTGTGCACCCGCTGCCACAACGACTCGCGCAGGGCGGGCAATCGCTCCTTCCTCGAGTTCGACGCCGCCGAGCCGCAGGCCGACCCCGAGACCGCCGAGCAGATGATCCGGAAGCTCCGGGCAGGCATGATGCCGCCGCCCGGCGTGCGGCGCCCGGACGAGGCGACGCTGACGGCAGTCGTCGAGGAACTCGAGACGCGCATGGACGGGGCCGCGCGTGCGAACCCGAACCCGGGGACGCGGACCTTCCAGCGCCTCAACCGCGCGGAATACCGGCGCGCGGTTCAGGATCTGCTCGACCTCGACGTCGACATGGAGGCGTTCCTCCCGACCGAGACGATCAGCGACAACTTCGACAACATCGCCGACGTCCAGATGATGTCCGCGACGCTGATGGAAGGCTATCTGCGGGCGGCGAGCGAGATCAGCCGCATGGCGGTCGGCGATCCGGAGGCGGGCCCGCGCCAGGTCACCTACAAGGTGCCGAAGACGGCGTCGCAGGCGGTCCGCGCCGAGGGCGCGCCCTTCGGGACGCGGGGCGGGATCTCCGTCATCCACGTCTTCCCCGCCGACGGGGAGTACGTGTTCAAGATGGACATGCACCCCGGCCCGACGGGGTTCCTGTACGGGATGACCGCTCCGGATGAGAAGATCGAGGTCTCGGTCGACGGCGCGCGCGTGGCGCTGCTCGAGATCGATCCGTTCATGTCGGAGTCCGATCCGCAGGGGATGGTCATCGAGACGGAGCCGATCCACGTGCGGGCGGGGCCGCAGCGGGTGACGGCGGCCTTCCTGCTCAACGCGGAGGGTCCGGACAACGACCTCATCAAGCCGATCGACTACAAGCTGGCCGACTCGAACATCGGCAGCGCCTACGGCGTGACGACGCTCCCGCACCTGCGCGACTTCCTCGTCACGGGTCCGTTCGCGGTCACCGGCATCTCGGAGACGCCGAGCCGCAAGCGGATCTTCTCCTGCCGGCCCACGGCGCCCGACGAGGAGCGGCCCTGTGCGCGGCACATCATCAGGACGCTGGCGGCCACGGCCTATCGCCGGCCGCTGGAGACGGACGATGTCGAAGACCTCATGGTGTTCTTCGATCTCGGCGTCGAGGAGGGCGGCTTCGAAGTCGGCATCCGCACCGCGCTCCAGGCGGTCCTCGCGAGCCCGCACTTCGTCTTCCGTCTCGAGGAGATGCCGGCGGACGTGGCTCCCGGAGACATCTACCGTCTGAGCGACATCGACCTCGCCACGCGGCTCTCGTACTTCCTGTGGGGCACGCACCCGGACGACGAACTCGTGGAGATGGCCGACGCGGGCCGCCTGTCGGACCCGGCGGTGCTGGAGGCCCAGGCGCGACGCATGCTCGACGACCCGCGGTCGGAGGCCATGGCGACGCGCTTCGCCTACCAGTGGTTCCGCCTGCAGGACCTGGAGAAGATCCACCCGGACGCGCTGCTCTATCCGTACTGGGACCACCGGCTCGTCGAGGCGATGCTGCAGGAGACGCAACTCTTCTTCGAGCATCTCCTGCGTTCGGACGCTTCATTCTTCGAACTGCTCACCGCGGACTACACGTTCGTGAACGAGCGTCTCGCGCGACACTACGGGATTCCGGACGTGACCGGGGAGGAGTTCCGCCGGGTCGGGATCCCCGACGAGGCGCGACGCGGACTGCTGGGTCACGGGAGCATCCTCACGCTGACCTCGCACGCGGACCGCACCTCGCCGGTCCTCCGCGGGAAGTGGGTGATGGAGGTCCTGCTCGGGACGCCGCCACCGCCTCCTCCTCCGGACGTGCCCGACCTCGAGGCGACGGACGAGGCGGAGGATGGGCGCTTCCTGACCGTGCGCGAACGGCTCGAGATGCACCGCTCGAATCCGGCCTGCCGGTCGTGTCACCGGGTGATCGACCCGATCGGCCTCGCGCTGGAGAACTTCGACGTGACCGGCGCGTGGCGGATCAAGGACCAGGGCCGGACGGTGGACACGTCGGGCGAACTCTACGATGGGACCCCGATCCTGAGCGCGATGGATCTGAGGGCCGCGCTTCTTGATCGCGAGGACTCGCTCGTCCGGACGTTCATCGAGAATCTCATGGCCTACGCTCTGGGCCGCCGGATCGAACACTACGACATGCCCACGGTGCGGGAGATCGCGCGCGTGGCGGAGGCCGATGACTATCGGATGACATCGTTCATCATGGAGGTCGTGAAGAGCGCGCCCTTCCAGATGAGCGCCGTCGAGATGGTAGCCGAAGAAGATATCGACGCAGGCGGCGGGCACTGAGGGAGCCGCCCGGCGGACAGATCAGGAGGAGTGAGCATGGAACTCATCACAGGTAAGCACATCTCCCGCCGCATGGCCCTGAAGGGCGTGGGGGCGACGGTGGCGCTGCCGTTCCTCGATGCGATGCTGCCGGCCGGCCGGCTGTGGGCCTCGACGAAGTCGCTCACGGACGTGAAGCGGTTCGTGGCCATCGAGATGGTGCACGGCGCCGCCGGCTGCAACGAATGGGGTGCGTCGCAGTTCATGTGGTCGCCCGAGAAGGTGGGGCGCGACTTCGACCTCACGCCGAGCAGCCTGAGCCCGCTCGAACCGTGGCGAGACTATCTGACGATCATCTCGAACACGGACATCGAGAACGCGGAGGCGAAGACGGCGAAGGAGATCGGCGGCGACCACTTCCGCTCCAGCGCCACCTTCCTCACGCAGGCGCACGCGAAGCAGACCGAGGGCTCCGACGTATTCGTCGGCACCTCGATGGACCAGCACTACGCGCAGCGTTTCGGACAGGACACGCCGATCCCCTCCATGCAGCTCTGCATCGAGAACGTGGACCAGGCCGGCGGGTGCGCGTACGGCTACGCCTGCGTTTACACCGACACGATCAGCTGGGCGTCGCCCACGGAGCCGCTGCCCATGATCCGCGACCCGCGGGCCGCGTTCGACCAGTTGTTCGGGGCCGGGGGCACGGCGGAAGACCGGGCTCAGCGCCGGCGCACCGACCGCAGCATCCTCGACTGGATCATGGGAGAGGTCAGCGGCCTCAAGCGCGCGGTGGGGGCCACGGACCAGCGGCGGCTGGATCAGTATCTCGACAACATCCGCGAGATCGAGCGGCGCATCGAGCGCATCGAGGCGCACAACACGAGCGGCGAGACGCGCGAGATTCCCGAGGCGCCGCCGGGCGTGCCGGATGACTTCGCCGAGCACGTTCGCCTCATGTTCGACCTGCAGGCACTGGCTTTCCAGTCGGACCTCACGCGGGTGTTCTCGTTCAAGCTGGGCCGCGACGGGTCGGGCCGCGTGTATCCGGGCAGCGGCGTGGACGCCGGCTTCCACCCGGCCTCGCACCACGGCGGCCGGGAGGAGCGGGTGATCGACTACGAGAAGATCAACCGCTACCACGTGAGCATGGTCCCGTACCTGCTCGAGAAGCTGGCCAGCATCGAGGAGCCCGACGGGAACCTGCTCGACAAGAGCATGATCCTGTACGGCTCGCCGATGGGCGACTCGAACCTGCACAACCACAAGCGTTGCCCGCTGTTCGTGGTCGGGAAGGCCGGCGGCGAACTTGAAGGCAACATGCACATCAAGGCGCCGGACGGGACGCCGATGGCCAACGTGATGCTGAGTCTGATGCACAAGCTCGGCCTGGAGGACATGGAGAGTTTCGGCGACAGCACCGGCGACTTCTCGTTCTCGGCGGTCGCGCAGGACTGAGCCGCAGGGTCGGTCAGGGGGTCGGAGGCAGATCGATGTTGAAGAGAATCGGCAAGGCCGGTCTTCGGGCCGGGGCCCTCGTCGCGCTCTGCGCGACCACTTTGTGGGCGGCCGCCGCGATGGACGCCCCCGTCGCGGAGGCGGCGGCGCGGGGAGACCTCGAGTCCGTGCGGACGCTCCTCCGCGACGGAGCGGATGTGAACGCGGCCCAGGGCGACGGAATGACCGCGCTGCACTGGGCGGCCCTGCACGGCGACGCGGAGATGGTGTCCGTGCTCGTCTACGCGGGGGCCAACGCCGCGTCGACCACGCGCCTCGGCGCCTACACGCCGCTCCACCTCGCGAGCCGGGACGGTCGGGCCGACGCGGTCACCCTCCTGCTCGAAGCCGGAAGCGATGCCAACGCGCTGACGACGACGGGCGCTACGCCGCTCCACCTGGCGGCTGCCGGCGGGGACGTGCCGACCCTCACGAGCCTGCTCGGGGCCGGAGCCGAGGTCGACGCGCGAGAGAACTCGAACGGGCAGACGCCACTCATCTTCGCGGCTGCCGCCGGCCGTCTCGAGGCTGTGCAAACCCTGATCGCGCACGGCGCGGACGTGTCGGTTGCGTCCCGCGTCCTGGACTTCGTCGAGAAGGCGCGCACCGACAGCGAGGCCCGGGGCCGTCGCCGGGAGGTTCTCACGGCGATTCGAAAGGCCGAAGCGGAGGCGCGCGGCGAGACCGTGGTGGCCGGCATCACCCGTACGGACACACCGTCCGGGCAGGAGCCGACCCGGCGCGAAGCCGCCGACCGAGCGGATCGGGACCAGACGGGCACGGCCCCCGCGACGGGTCAGGGTGCGGGTGCCAATCCCGGCCAGGAGACGCCGCCGCCGGAGTCCGAGGCCGCGCAGGGCGAGGATCCCCCCGAGCCCGCGGAAGAACCCGAGGAGGCTGAGGAAGCTGAGGAGGCCGCGGCCGAAGAAGAGTCCCCCGAAGCAGAGGAGGCTCCCGAAGAGACGACGCCTGCGCCGCGGCCGCTGAGCTACTCCGACATCGTCGGCAAGCAGGGCGGCATGACCGCACTTCACTACGCGGTTCGCGAAGGCCACTTCGAGACCGTCAAGGCTCTCCTCGCAGCGGGCGCGGACATCGACGGACGGACGGGGGGCGATGAGAGCACGCCGCTCGTCGTCGCCACCGTGAACGGACACTACGACCTCGCCGGCTGGCTGCTCGAGCAGGGCGCGGACCCGAACCTGGCCAGCGAGGACGGCGTGGCCCCGCTGTACGCGACGATCGCCAACCGCTGGGCGCCCAAGGCGCTGTACCCGCAGCCCACCGCGTTCCGGCAGCAGGAACTCGACTACATGGAGCTGATGGAGATGCTCCTCGCCGCCGGGGCGGATCCGAACGCGCGTGTGAACACGCACATCTGGTACTCCGCGTATAACTTCGACCTGCTGGGCGTGAACTTCAGCGGCGCGTCGCCCTTCTGGCGCGCCGCGAAGGCGCTCGACATCCCGGCGATGAGAATGCTCGTGGCGGCCGGGGCCGATCCGCACATGCCGACGAAGAAGGCTCCCGAGCGCCGACGCCGGTCCTCCGATGATGACGACGAGGAAGAAGATCCGAGTGGACTGCCGCCGGTCGAGGTCGGGGGTCCGGGCATCCCGCCGCTCGTCGCTGCCGCGGGATACGGCTACGGGCGCTCACGCACGGGCAACCAGCACCGGCATCGGCCCGATGAATGGATGGCGACGGCTCGATACCTCGTTGACGAGCTGGGCGCGGACGTCAATGGCCGCGACTCGGATGGCTTCGGCGCGCTCCACTACGCCGCCGCGCGCGGCGACAACGAGCTGATCGAGTACCTCGTCGGCAAGGGCGCCGACCCGCTGATCGTGGCCCGCAGCGGCCAGACGACGGTCGACATGGCGAACGGACCGATCCAGCGCGTGCAGCCGTTCTTCGAGACGATCGCCCTCCTCGAGGGCATGGGCGCGAAGAACAACCACAACTGCCTCAGCTGCTGACCGACCGACTCTCGGACTAGTCGTCTCGCGGGAGGCGCTGGGAGACGGAGATGGGGTAGCCGTCGGGGTCTCGGAGTGTGAACTCGATGGAGCGGGCGTTCGGGTTCATGTGCGGTTCGTCGAGGCAGTCGGCCCCCATGGCGCGGGCGCGCTCGAAGACGGCCTGCGCGTCCTCCGTGTAGAAGTAGAGCAGGAGGCCTCGGCCGGGCGTCCCCTCGCGCGGGTCCGTCATGCCCGGGTGAGCCTTGAACTCGCGGTGGTGCAGCATCAGTTCGACGCTGCCATCCGGCGCCAGGAGCCGCTCGAAGTGATGTCCCCCCCGGCCGCTCACGAAGCCGAAGAGTTCGACGTACCAGGCTGAACTCGCCGCCACGTCCCGCACGACGAGCATGGGAGTGAGGCCTCCACCCGTCGCGGCCATCGGCTTCGACCCTCGGCGCCCGGTTCCGGCTTCCGTCTGACGCTTAGCGGTTCGAGTTGTTTGTCTGAGCCGCCGCGGCGCGCCTCGCCTCCTCTCGGGCGGCGACGAGCGCCTCGAACTCCGGGGGATCGAGGTAGGTCACATCGACCCACAGGTGCGCCATCTCGTCCACCGTCCGATCCCCGTAGCCGACCCACTGCTCATGGTCGGGGTTGTTCGGATTCTCGGCCGTGTTGTCGTGCCAGGCGGTGATGACGAGTGTCGTCCCCGCCGGAAGGAGCGGGGCGGCGTCTTCCTCGTAGATGTAGTTGATGTGCCAGTTCCACTGGAAGTTGTCGACCTGGTTGATCAACTCCTTGCGGCCGTCCGGGTAGATCGCCTCGAGGGACATGGCCTTGCCGCGCATGTGCATGTGCGGCTGGAAGTTCTCCAGGCGAGCGGGCCAGCGCAGGGTGTGGAAGTCCTGCGTGACCGCGATCTCGCCCGGCGGGATGTCGAGGCCCGTCCGGCCCGTGGCGTTGTAGATCATGAGCCGCGTGCGGTTCCGGGGCTCCTCGCCCTTGGGATAGAACCAGACGCCGAGTTCGACGTAGCTGTCTTCGACACGCTCGCCCATCGCGTGGAGGTGGACCTCCCAGCGGATCTGCGAGCCGGGGAGCATGATCTTGCCCGCGCCCTCGGGGAAGATCTCGCCCTCCTTGCCCACGGCCCACTCCATGAAGAGGTCCGGGCCGCCCATCGCGCCCCCGCGCGTGCTCGCCTCGACGATGCGGGCGCTCATGGGGCTCTCCTCCTCGTTCTGCTGGAGGAAGGCGAGGACGTGGTGCGTGATCGTGCGCCCATCGTTGCCCGCAGGCCTGATTTCGATGGCTTTCACCCAGCGGGGCTCCGTGATGCCGGTCGGCGTGACCGGCCGCCACCACTTGTCCATCGTCTCGGCTTCCAGCGTGTACGGCTCCGAGGCGATGATCAGATCCGGCTCCCCGAAGTCGGCCCTGAGGCGCCATTCGTTCGGATCGGGGAACTCGGCGGGCGGCGGCAGGTCCGCGGGGTCGCCCTCTACCCGGCCGCCATCGATCCACGCGACGATCGTCTCGATCTCCGCGCTCGACAGGCTGCGGTCGTTCCTGAACTCCTGGATCCCGACCGTGGGGTCGAGGTGCCAAGGCGGCATGACGCGGTTCGAGACCTTCTCGCGGATGCCCGATGCCCAGCGGTAGGCGTCCCGGTACGTGAGGAGCGACATCGGGGCGATGGAGCCCTCCTGGTGACACTCCTGGCAGTTCGCCTGGAGGATCGGCGCCACGTCCCGGTTGAAGGTCACGTCCCCGGACCCGTTCTCCTGCGCCCCCGCCGGCCCCGCGACGCCCAGGGCGCCGAGTGCCGCGCCGAACGCGACGGCGGCTCGCTTCAGGGAAGTCGGATCGAACTGTCTCATCATCGTTCTCCTCACACCTCGTCGAATCCGCCCGGTTACGGGTTGACCACGACCCGGA
Organism: Candidatus Palauibacter polyketidifaciens; assembly: GCF_947581785.1. Lineage (NCBI taxonomy): Bacteria > Pseudomonadati > Gemmatimonadota > Gemmatimonadia > Candidatus Palauibacterales > Candidatus Palauibacteraceae > Candidatus Palauibacter > Candidatus Palauibacter polyketidifaciens. The sequence continues at coordinate 111,137 of NZ_CANPVO010000040.1, forward strand.
GGAATCCGTTCGTCCAGCAGCATTGCGCGTGGCCGGCGGCGGATACACCGGAACCGTCGTTGGCGCGCACGCGCAGGATGTAGTCGCCCGGCTCACTGAAAGTGACCGGGGTTGCGGCTTCGGCTCCGCTGGCCGGGACACGGGCGGTGGGCTCGCCGAACGTCACGTCGCCCGGACCCTGGTGCTTGAACCACGTGAGATTGACCGGCGAGCCGTCGCGGCTCCCCGCCACAAAGTGACTGCGTCCCACGCCGTCGTCCCGAACGTGGACGCTCACCTCGAGCGGTTCTCCGACCCGGGCCGTGAGGGGGGGTCCCCAGGCGCCGGCCGGTCCCGCGCCTTCATCTCCCGCTCCAAAGCGGAGGACCGGGGGCGTGTTCCCGTCTCCGGCTTCGCCCTTGAGCGCGTCGATCTGCCAGTCCCGGTGCACATGGCCCGGGACGCGGAGCGTCTGGCCGCGCATCTTCAGCGTCCAGTAGATCTTCCCCTCGCCGAGATCCGCCGGGACCCGGACGACGAACACGCCATAGTGGCGCCGCGGGGCGAACGAGGTGGGCTGCGTCCCGTGGAACTCCGCCGGCTCGATCGCGTTGTCCGGCCCCAGGGGCACCTCGATCGTCTCATCGAAGTTTCGGTTGAAGTAGCCGAACGAGAGCGACAGCGTGCCGTCCGCGTTCGGATACCAGCCCTCGTAGGCGGGCGTCACCGTCTGCCCCCGGCCGCTGGGATTGCCGAGCGGGACCTGGCCGGCAAGCGGTGCCGTATCGAGGCACAGCGCCGCCGCGAGCGCGGCGAGCGCCGGCAGCCCGTGGCGAACCCCCGCGTCGCTCTTGCCACGGGTTGCCAGGATCCGGGCAGGTCTCACCGGCCCGCTTCCGCCATGCTCGCCTCGATCGAGGCCCGGATCGCCTTCACCGTCTCATTCACCCGGAAGCCGAGCAGCTTCTTGCCGGTGGCGATCGCCTCCTCCTTCGGGGCGATCGGGACGCCGTTGATGCTCGCCCGGCCCGCCGCCACGCGCTCGTCGTAGCGCACCATCGTCGGGTCCTCGACCATCATGATCGCGGTGATGACGAAGTCGTCGTGGATCCCCTCGGGGTCCGTTTCGAAGATGCCGAGTTCGGTGTTCATCCAGTCGTGGACGTCGCGGTAGCGATAGAACTCGGGGATGAAGTGCGCCTGAGCGTCGTACCAGCGCTCGTTCAGGCGGGCGGCCACCGCCTCCATGCCCGACTGGTTCCCGCCGCTGTCGCCGAAGAGGATGACGTGCTCGAACCCGTGCGCCTTGAGGCTCGACGCGACGTCATCGAGCACCGCCTCGAAGGTTTCCTGGCGGAGGCTGATCGTCCCCGGATACCGCATGTGCCCGGAGGGTTCGTCGATATCGCCTTCGGGGACGAGCTTGATGATCGGGGCGCAGAGCGCGTTGCCGAGTTCGCGGGCCACGCCCTCGCAGGCGCCCTGCAGGACGTAGTTGTGCTTGCCGGTGGCGAGGTACGGTCCGTTCTGCTCGATCCCGCCCGTCGTGATGATCGCGGTGGTCTTCCCGGCCGCCATCGCGTCCCGGACCTCCATCCACGTCATCTCCTCGATCCACACCGTGTCGAACGCCTCGATCGGCCGCTCGGAGACGAGTTCCTCCTGCACCTGGCGCTCACGCTCGGCAGCCATCCGGGCGCGCTCCTCGGGCGTCATGTTCCGCTGCTGCCCCGCCAGCGCCGTAGCGGAGACCGCGAACAGCGCGATCAGGGGAAGGATCAATCGGGACTGTCTCATGGCACACCTCGTTTACGCAGCATGGAAGATCGACGACAACTCCCAACGCTAGCATATCCCTTCCCACTCGGACCAGCCCGGCTCCCACTCGGACCAGCCCGGCCGGGTCTGGCGGGTGGCACCCCCGATGGGAGAAGATTCGGGTCAGGTTTCTCTCCTTCCGGGAGGCATGCATGGTTCCGCGGACTTCTCCTCGGGTTTCCTGGCTGGCGATTCCGTTCCTCGCCTCCTGCGGGGCGCCCGGCGATACCTCGCAGGACGCGGCGACCGACGCGGCAGCGGCGGGGCCGGAGACGTCCGATCCCTACGAGCACGGGTTCACGGACGCGGACTATCCGCGCGTGATCGAGGTGGCGGAGGACGTCTACGCGTACGAGCAGATCCACCCGACGGGGGGCGAGATCATCACGACGGTGAGCCTCATCGTCATCACGTCGGAGGGCGTCCTCGTCGCGGACGGGCAGGAAAATCCCGAGGAGACGCAGCGGCTCGTCGACACGATCGCGGGCATGACGGACCGACCGATCACGCACGTCGTCGTCGCCTCGGACCACGGGGACCACACGGGCGGCAACTCCGCCTTCCCGGCCGGGGCACGCTTCCTCGCGCACCCCACCTCCGCGGCGATTCTGGAGGAGAGCGCGGTCAACCCGAACCGGCCCGAGGGCGCGCCGCCGGTGATCGTCCCGACGGAGATCGTGGGCGAGAATACGGTGCTCGAACTCGGCGGCCGCGAGATCCATCTCCTGCACCTCGGCCGCGCGCACACGGGCGGGGACCTCGTCGTATACGTGCCGGAGGGGAAGGTGCTGTTCATGAGCGAGACGTACCTGAAGCACATCTTCCCGGCGATGCGTTCCGCGTATCCCTCGGAGTGGGTGGCGATGCTGGACCGCGCGCTCGAGATGGACGTGGATATCTACATCCCCGGACACGGGGTGATGGAGGCGCCGGAGGTCCTCGAGGCGGGGCTCGTGTCGTTCCGCGAAGCGGTGCAACGGGTCGTGGAGGAGGCGACGCGATTCCACGGCGATGGATTGAGCGCGGAGGAAGCGGCGGAGGCGGCAGCGTTCGGCGCCATCGAGGAATGGTCGCTTCGGGACAGCCAGAAGCCGCGTGCGATTCAGCGCGTCTACCTGGAACTGAGCGGATACATGGAACGGAACGGAGAGTTGCGGGGATGAGCACGCGGAACAGCAATAGCACGGGCCTGGCAGTCCCGGGCGCCGGGGGACGGCGGGGTCGGGTGGCCGGACTCGCCGCGGTCGTGGCCGGCTTCGCGTTCGGCGTCGGAGCGCTTCAGGCGCAGTCGCACGTGACCGTGGACATCGGGGCCCGGGATCCCGCGTTCTCGCCGGACGGGTCGACGATCGCCGTCTCCATCCTCGGGAAGATCTGGACGCTTCCCGCCGAGGGCGGCGCAGCACGCCAGCTCACGGACAGCGCCTCGTGGGACACGCGCCCCGCCTGGTCGCCCGATGGCCGCTTCCTCGCCTACGCCGCGAGAACCCGTCAGGGAGCGGACATCCTCGTGCGAAACCTGGCGACGGGGGGCGTCCGCTTCCTGCACCACGTTCCGGGGTCCGTCGGGCACATGCAGTTCCATCCGGACGGAAGCCAGCTCTTCTTCGTCGACGATCGCTCGCAGTACGAGGCGCACGTGTGGCGGATCCCGCTCGCGGGCGGCGAGGCGGAACAGATCACGCACACCCGGAACTGGCACGAGTGGTCGTTCGCCCTCTCGCCGGACGGGAGCCGGATCCTCCTCGAGACGGGGCGCTTCGACGGCACGGACGTGTACGAACTCGACCTGGAGGAGATGTCG
>NZ_CANPVO010000041.1 GCF_947581785.1 Candidatus Palauibacter polyketidifaciens
GCCGCTGTGAACCGCCGCCGCGGTCGCGGCCTCGAGCAGGTCGCGGCGCGGCGGGTTCTCGTCCCTTCGCCCCCAGCGCAGAATGACGTGCGCGCCCGAGGCCTGAGAGGCATGCAGCCAGATGTCGTCCGGTGCGGAGTGGCGGAAGGTGAGGTCGTCGTTGTCGCGGGGGCCGCGGCCGACCCGGATCTCCAGCCCACCCGAGGACCGGAGCCGTGTGTAGGGTAACCGGAGTTCGGGCCCACCGGCCCGTGTTCCGCCCGCGCGGGTGCGCACCGGCTTCCCGCCGGCCGCGGACCACAGGGCGTCCGACGGGCCGGACTCGGCGAGCCGCTCCAGGTGGGCGTCGAACTCGGCCGCGCGCTCACGGGCCGTCGCGATCGCGGCGGGCAGCCGCTCCAGCGCGCGCTCCCGGCGCCGGGCCTCGTCGAAGAAGGCCTCCGCGTTGGCGATGGCGTCACGGGCGGGGTCCAGCGCGATCTCGTGCGGAGCGCCGTCGAAGTCCGGCAGCGTCACGGCGGAAGCGCCCTTCGGCACCTCGTCCTTGCGGGCGAGGAGGATCTGGCCGAGGAGGCGGGGCTCGTCCGGCGGACCGGCCGCGGCGAGCTGCCGCTCGAGCGCGGCGGCCCGGCGCCGGTGCCGCTTCCGGCGGGCGCGGAGGCGCTTCCGGATCTGCGCGGCTTCGTCTCCGTCGTCGTCGTCGTCGGCCGCGGTAAGGGTCCGGAGGGCGGGGGCGGGGCCGCCGGGGGCGAGCAGTTGCGCGGCCGCGGTCAGCAGTCCGCCGGTGGACCCGCTGCCGGCCCCGATGGGGTGCGGATAGGGCTGGGGGCCCCACGGGCGGTCGAGCACGAAGGCCGGCCGGGGCGGCGTGCCCGGCGCATCGGACGCGGCCGGGCCGCGCGAAGGCGCCGCCGCGAGCGCGTGGAGCGCCAGGTACCGCGCGTACGCCTCCGCCGGGTCGGATCCGGCCAGGATCCAGTCGACGTTGAGCGCGCTCGTCCACGCCCACGTCCGCAGCACGGACTGTCGGCGGTCCGCCTCGTCTCCGGCCGGCACGGCAGCCCATTCCGCCTCCGATGGCGGAGCGGCAACGGCTCGCCGCGCGGACGAAGGCGGCGCGTAGGACGCCCCGCGACGCAGCGAGCGGTCGCCCGCATCCCGCGCGAGCAGCGCCGCCTCGATTCGCCACTCCGGGCGCTCGTCCGCGCCGGGCTCCGTCCGGCGGCAATGCACGGCGTTCCAGCGGCGCGACTGGAGTTCGATCGCCAGCATCTCCCACGGACGCCCGGCCCGGTCCCCGAGCGTCAGGAGCAGGGCGCGCTCGTCCGCCGGCGCCCGCGCGTCCACAAGCGACAGCCGTCCGATCCGCACCGCCTTCCCCTCCACCCCCGAGGCCGCCGCATCCGCGCCGAGTTCCAGGATGTGCCCGTGCAGCGGGTGCAGCATCGCCACGAGCCGCGACCCATCCTCGAAGGCGAGTTCCACGGCGCGCCGCCCCGATGCCATGCGGAGCCCGGCGATGCGGACGCCCCGCCAGCGATCGAGGATCTCGCGGGCGAGGGCCCGGGCGAGGAAGGAGTCGTATCGAATGCCCATTGCGACTATATTCGGGGCCCCGCGCGATCCCGACAAACTCCGCGACCGAGACGAACCTCACGTGGACCAGCTTCACCCGATCACCCACGCGGCCGGCACCGAGCAACGCCCCCCCGACTGGGCCGTCATGAGCCCTGCACGCATCAGCCACGCCAGGCGGGTCGGCACGTTGATGGGGGAGTGGGCGGCCGCCCTCGGGCACGACGAGGGGACGCGGATCCGCTGGCGCGCAACGGGCCTCCTGCACGACGCGCTCAAGGAAGAAGCCGTGGAAGCCCTGCGCCCCCTCGTCGACGGGGCGGAAGCATGGCCCGACCCGCTCCTCCATGGTCCGGCATGCGCGAACCGGCTGCGCGCGGCCGGGGTCGATGACGAGCCGCTCCTGCGAGCCATCGCCTTTCACACCACCGGACACCGGGATCTCGATGCCCTGGGACAGGCCCTCTACATGGCCGACTTCCTGGAGCCGGGCCGCCTCGCCCTGGGCCAGGAGCGTGCCGATCTGCGGGGCCGTCTGCCCGGCGACTGGCACGCCGTCCTCGTCGACGTCGCGACCGCGAAGATCGGCATCCTCATCGACGGTTTCATCCCCCTTTCCCCCGCGACCGCCGGGTTCTGGGAGGTGATCACCGCGCCGGTTTTTCGCAAATCGCGAAACGGTTGATTAGATTGGAAGGATATGCAGCCGGGGGAGGTGTGAGGCAGGGAGGCGGCCGGGCACGGTCGATGGGTGGATGGGAGGACGACGGGAGGCGACAAAGTGCTTTCGAGGTCCAGACGACGGTCAAGGCGGGAGACGCGACGAGGTCCCGAGGGTCGCGCCCCCTATCGCAGGCGGCGGGGTTCCTTCCGACGCGCGGCTTCCGCATTCCGGGGACTGATCACGACGGCGGTTCTCATCGGCGCCGGCGCCTTCATCGGTCTCTTCTGGGAGGAATGGAAGGTCGTGCGGCTCGCGATTCTGGCCGGATCCGTACCGGCCGCGACCGCGGAGACGGTGTCCGAGGGCGCGGCGGAGGGCGGAGGCGCGGCGACGGTTTCCGGGGGGGAGTACGTTACGAACCGGATCAAGGTCGAAGTCCTCAACGGGGCCGGAGAGCGCGGACTCGCGCGTCAGTTCGCCGACCGGCTCCGGCTCCTCGGTTTCGATGTCGTCGCGACCGGGAACGCGGACCACTTCGACCACGAAGTCACGCACGTTCTGGATCGATCGGGCCGCCTCGGCGCCGCGCTGGCCGTCGCCCGCGAGTTGAGCGCGGACTCGCTGGCCGTCGCCATCGATCCCGAACTCTTCCTCGATGCGAGCGTGGTGGTGGGGAGCGACTGGTCCGGCCTGCTCGGCAATCTCGGAAAGGACTAGCCGCCGCGGCTGCCAGGGCCCGGCACTAGCTTTCCCGCGACAGCCGCAGCTGCCCGCACGCGGCGGCGATGTCCCGTCCCCGCGGCCTTCTCACGGCGTTGCCCACCCCTCGCGCGGCGAGCGCCTCCGAAAAACGCGCGATCCCCTCGGCCGAACTCGGGCCCCACTCCGGACGCGAGGGGATGGGATTGAAGGGGATGAGATTCACGAAGCAGATGAGCCCGCGCGCGAGCTTCGCCAGCGACTCCGCCAGCGCCGGGTCGTCGTTCACCCCCCGGATGAGCGTGTACTCGAAGCTGATGCGCCGGTTCTTGTAGCTCTGATACGTGCGAAGGGCCTCGAATAGCTCCGGCAGCGGGTAGCGCTTCTCGATCGGCATGAGTTCCAGCCGCAGCTCGTGGGACGGCGCGTGCAGCGACACGGCGAGCTCGAACGGCTCCGGCCGTCGGGCGAGTTCCAGGATCCCGGGGATGAGTCCCACCGTCGACACGGTGATGCGCCGCGCCCCGAGGCCGAACCCTCCGTGCAGGGACGCGAGCGATCCGATGACTCCGTCGAGGTTCGCCAGCGGTTCTCCCATCCCCATGTACACGACGTTGGAGATCGGACCGGCCGCCGGCCGCCCCATCTCCTCGCGCGCTACGCGCAGGGAATCGCGGTACTGCGCCACGATCTCGGCCGCCCGCAACTGGCGCCGGAATCCGAAGGCGCCGGTAGCGCAGAAGCGGCACGCGAGCGCGCAGCCGGCCTGCGACGACAGGCAGAGCGTGAGGCGGTCGCGCGTCGGGATGAGCACGGACTCGACCCGCTCGCCATCCTCGAGCCGCCACAGGTGCTTCACCGTCCCGTCCTTCGAGCGGGCGACGTAGTCCGCTTCGATCGGGGTGAGCGAAAAGGACGCGTCCAGCGCTTCCCGGAGACCGGCGGGGAGGTTCGTCATCTCGTCGAAGGCACGCGCGCCCCGCTCCCAGACCCACTTCTCGACCTGCCGCGCCCGGTACGCCGGCTCTCCGCGCGCGGCGAAGAACGCCGCCAGCCGTTCCCGCCCGCCGTCTCCCGACTCCGCGAGCAGTTCCGCTCGTGTGCTTTCCGTCATCCCCCGCTTCTTGCTGGCGCTGCCGAAAATTGGCTATCTTCCACGGCGTTCCGCACTTCTCAGAACCGGTTCAGAACCGATTCCCTTACGCCGCGAGTTCTCCTGACCAAACTATCGCTACCGACCGAACGGCGTGAGCCGGCCTCCCTCGAGACCGCCTTGCGCGACGCCGGCTGCGGGCAGGTCGAGGCCTCGTGGTCCGGACGCGAAGTCCGGGTCATCGGATGGGTACACCGCCGTCGCGACCTCGGAGGACTCTTCTTCGTCGATCTGCGCGACCGGACCGGCCTGCTCCAGCTGTCCTTCGGCCCGGAGTGGTCGGACGCCGCCGGCCTCGAGCTCGTGGCGGAGCTGAACCCGGAGGATGTCGTGCAGGCGACGGGCGTCGTCGCGCCGCGGCCCGAGCCGAACCCGGAGATGCTCTCGGGCGAGATCGAGATCCGCGTGTCGAGTCTTCGGCGGGTCTCCGTCTCCGACCCGCTCCCGATCCTCGTCTATCAGCCCCCGGACGAAGAGCTGCCCTCGGAGGAGCTTCGCCTCCGCCACCGGATCCTCGACCTGCGCCGTCCCGAGATGCAGCGCAACCTGAGGCTGCGGCACGTGGCGACGAACTCGGTGCGCGCCTCGCTCACCGAACAGGGATTCGTCGAGATCGAGACTCCGCTCCTCACGCGGCAGACGCCGGAGGGGGCGCGGGACTATCTCGTCCCCAGCCGGGTGCACCAGGGCCAATTCTTCGCCCTTCCACAGTCGCCCCAGCTCTACAAGCAGCTTCTGATGTGCGGCGGCTTCGACCGGTACTTCCAGATCGCGAAATGTCTACGGGACGAGGACCTGCGGGCGGACCGTCAGCCGGAGTTCACGCAGATCGACGTGGAGATGGCGTTCGTCGAGCAGGACGACGTCTTCCGCGCCGCCGAGAAGATGTTCGCGCGCATCTGGCGAGACGGGCTCGGCCGGGACCTTCGCGTGCCCTTCAGGCGCCTGCCCCACGCCGAGGCGATGGAGCGCTACGGCACGGACAAGCCGGACCTCCGCATCCCGTGGGAGATACGGGATTTCACGGACGCGCTTACCGGCATCGGCTTCGGAATCTTCGACGGCGCCGCGCGAGCCGGCGGCCGCGTCCGGGGGCTCGTCCTTCCGGGGGGCGCGGCGCTCTCCCGCTCGCGGATCGCCCACTACGACAAGCTCGCGCAGGAGGCCGGCGCGAAGGGCGCCCTGTGGCTGAAGCGCACGGCGGACGGCTGGTCCGGTCCGCCCGCGAAGGTCGTCGGCGAGGAGGTCGCGGGTATGCTCGGGGCGGAGTTCGGGGTGGGGGAGGGCGATCTCGTCTTCTTCGTCGCCGGCCTCGACGCGGAGAGTTCGCCCGCCCTCGACCGGTTGCGGCGCGCGGCGGCCCGCGAACTCGGCGCCGTGGACGAGAACGGCGAAGCGTGGCTCTGGATCACGGAGTTCCCCCTCTACCACCGGGATCCCGACACCGGCCTTCCCGTTCCGGCCCAGCACGCCTTCACGATGCCGGCGGACCCCGACCCCGAGCGTCTGCGCGAAGATCCGCTCTCCGTGAACGCGGTCGCGTATGACATCGTCTACAACGGGATCGAGTTCGCCAGCGGGAGCATCCGCTGTCACCTCCCCGAGGTTCAGCGCGTCATCCTCGAGGCGACCGGGCTCACGCCCGAGGAGGTCGAGGCGCGCTTCGGTTTCCTGCTCGAGGCGTTCCGCTACGGCGTCCCGCCGCACGGAGGGTTCGCGGTCGGCATGGACCGCGTGGTCGCCGAGATGGTCGGCTGCGCGTCGATCCGGGACGTCATCGCGTTCCCGAAGACCGCCGCGGCCCGGGGCCTGCTCGAGCGGTCGCCATCGTCCGTGACCGCGGCTGAACTCGAGGAACTCGGGATCTCCGTGACGGGAGGGACCGGAAGGAGCGGAACTTGAGCGTGGCGACGGAGCGGCGCCTCTCCATCGAGGGGGCCGACCAGCAGCTGCTGGCCGGCGTGAACGACTCGAACCTCACGACGCTGGCGCGCCACTGCGACATCCGCGTCGTCCTCCGGCGCGACGAGATGATTCTCTCCGGCCCGCAGGCCGACGTGGACCGCGCCTCCCCCACCGCGCGGCGCATGATCCGCTACGCGCGGCTGCGGCGTCCCTTCGATGCGGTGGACGTGGAACGGTTTCTCGAAGCGCCCTCCGACGGCGATGGCGCCTCACGGAAGTCCGCCGACGCCCGGGACCCGGGCAAGACGGAGGTCGCGCTCGCGGGGGCCGGGCGCGCGATCCGGCCCAAGTCCCCGGGGCAGGACAAGTACCTGGCCGCGATGCGCGAGCGGGACATTGTCGTCGGCATCGGCCCGGCGGGCACCGGCAAGACCTATCTCGCCGTCGCCGCCGCGGTGGAGGCGCTCAACCGGAAACGGATTCGCCGCATCATCCTCACCCGGCCCGCGGTCGAGGCCGGCGAGGCGCTCGGCTTCCTGCCCGGCGACATCCGCGAGAAGGTCGACCCCTACCTGCGCCCGCTCTACGACGCGCTCGAGGACATGATGCCCCACGACCGCGTCCGCCGCGCGATCGAGGACCGCGTGATCGAGGTCGCCCCGCTCGCCTACATGCGCGGCCGGACGCTCTCCGACGCCTTCCTCATCCTCGACGAGGCGCAGAACGCGACGACGGCCCAGATGAAGATGTTCCTCACGCGGCTCGGACTGAATTCCAAGACAGTAATCACGGGGGACAAGACGCAGATCGACCTCCCACGCCCCGAGGATTCAGGACTGCTGGAGATCGAGGAAGTCTTGCGCGACGTGGTCGGCATCGACTTCGTTTATCTGGATGACGCGGATGTCGTCCGGCACCGACTCGTGAAGGAGATCATCCGCGCGTACCGGGAGTCCGAGCGTTGAGTTTCTTCGGCCGCGTCCGAGACTACCTGCGTCCCGTGAACCGGCCGCCGGCCGGCGGACGCCGGGACGCGTGGGTCCACCACGGATTCCGGGCGGCGATGGTCGCGGTCATCGCCCTCGCCGTCCCCCTCATGTTCCCGCAGCTGACGCCGAGCGGATTCGACGGCATCGACCCCGGCAGCGTCGCCCGGCAGACGATCAACGCCGACTTCGATTTCGACGTGCCCAAGGACCCGGACCGACTCGCGGAGGAGCAGGACGAGGCGGAGGCCGGCGTGACGCCGAGGCTGCGCTTCGAGCCCGCGCGCGCGGACAGCAGCATCGAGCGCGTGAACGCCCTCTTCGCCCGGCTCGATTCCATCATCCCCGCCGCGGAGGCGCGAGTCTCGGAGGAAGGACTCCCGGCGGCGGCCGGCGCCGCGGTCGTCCGGGACGAGGTCCGGAGGGTCGCGGGGGGGATCGGGGTCGACCTCTCGGCCGAAGCGGTGATCGACTCGCTCCGGGTCGACTATCTCCTCGACGAGGCGTCGCGCGCCGAGCTGCGCGACGAACTGGCGACGGCCTTCGAGGGGCTGCGCGAGGGCGTGATCCGCGGGAGCGAACTCGATGACATCAGCGCCGCGAACGTCGTCGCGCGCGAGGGACCAGCCGGCGACGACCGCGTGCGCGCCGTCGCGGACCTCGTCCGGCTCGGCGACTTCACGCGGGCGGCGCGGGAGGGGGTCGGAGACAGGCTGCCGGCCGGAGGCGCGGCGCTCTTCCAGCAACTCCTCCTCGTGGCGCAGCCGACGCTGCGCATCGACCAGGACGCGACGCGACAGGCGCGGGAACAGGCCCGGGCCGCGATCCCGCAGGTCGAGGGCTTCGTGCTCGAGGGAGAGCGCATCATCACCGAGAATACGGTGGTGACGGAGGAGGAGTACCGCCGGCTCCTCGCCTACCAGGCCCAGATCCTGGAGCGGGGGGGGACGCGCACAACGTCGGACTTCCTCCGCAACCTGGGTATGATCCTCCTCGTCGTGAGCATGCTCGGGATTCTCGTCTTCGCGACCTTCCGCTTTCGCCGCGACGTCTACGAGGATCTCCCCAGCTTCACCGTGCTGCTCGGGCTCGTCGTCATCGTGATGGCGTCGGCCGGCGCCGTGGCCGCCGCGCAGGGTTCGCCCGCGCTCGTGCCGATCGCGCTGGCCGGCTTCCTCGCCGCGGCGCTGTTCGACAGCCTCCTGGGTCTCGTCGTCGTCTCGACGATCGCGGGGATCCTCATGGGCCAGCCGTACTTCTCGGGGCTCGCGGCCCCCATGGTCACCGTGGCGGGCGGGGTCACTGCGGCCTTCGCGGTCCACACGATCCGCACGCGTTCGCAGAGCTGGGTCCTCGTCGCGCTGATCACCGCGGCGTACGTGGGGGCCGGCCTCCTGCTCGTCCTCACGGGCCACTTCGCGCTGGGCGAGATGGGAACCACCGCGGCGCTCGGGTTCCTCAACGCCACCGTGTGCACGGGACTCGGCGTCGGTATCGGCCTCCCGCTGCTCGAAGCCTTCACGGGACGGACGACGGAGGCGTCGCTGCTCGAACTCTCCGACATGAACCGGCCGCTCCTGAGGCGGCTGGCGCGCGAGGCGCCCGGCACGTACGCCCACTCGATCAACGTGGCGAACCTCGTCGAGGCCGCCTGCGAGGCGATCGGGGCCGACTCCCTGCAGGGCCGCGTGGGGGTCTACTATCACGACATCGGGAAGCTCGAGCGTCCGCAATATTTCATCGAGAACCAGCCGCGGGGGCTGAACCCGCACGACCGTCTCACACCGTGGCAGAGCGCCGAGATCCTGCGCGACCACGTGCGCCACGGGCTGGCCATGGCGGAGGAAGCGCGTCTGCCGGAGGTCGTGAAGGATTTCATTCGCGAGCACCACGGGACGCAGCTCATCCGCTATTTCCTCGAGAAGGCGCGCCGGGACGGCGTCGCGGAGGTGGATCCGAGCGACTTCGCCTACCCCGGCCCGAAGCCGCAGAGCAAGGAAACGGGCGTCGCGATGCTGGCCGACGCGGTGGAAGCGGCGTCGCGCGTCCTCTCGCACCCGAGTCCCGAGCGCATCCGGGCCCTGATCGACCGCCTTGTGCAGGACCGAATCGACTACGGCGAACTCGACGACTGCCCGCTCACGTACCGCGACCTCCGCATCGTCAAGCGGGAGTTCGCGCACGTCCTCACGGGGCTCTATCACCACCGCATCGACTATCCCCAGCCGGCGGCGCCCGGCGAGACGTCCGGCGATGCGGGTGAGACGCCGGCCGGGGAGGAGTCGGAGACGAGCGGCGTGGAGGCGGCGGCGACGGCGGGGGCGGAAGGGGCGTCGGCGCCGATCGACCTCGAGCAGGCCGCGCAGGGCGACACCGGCCCCATCCCCGCCCTGGACTCGCTCCCGGAGCCGGCCGAGGAGCCGGAAGGAGTCGCCAGCGGGCGGACGGATTGACCGACCCCGTGCCGCCCGTGATCCGCATCGACTTCCCCTCCGGCGAAGAGGAAGTCCGGCACGGTCCCTCCGTGGTGGAGGTGAGGGAGGCCGCGCTCGCGGCCCTCGGCACGGGGCGCGCGGCGCCGCCCGGGGAGACCGACGCCGGCGCGGGCGACACTCCGGGCGAGGGCGCCGAGCTCTCCGTCACCTTTCTCACGGCGGAATCCATGCGCGCCCTGAACCGGGACTATCACGGGGTCGATGACCTCACGGACGTGCTCGCCTTCGGGCTCGGCGAGGACCCGCTCGTCGGCGACATCTACATCTCCCCGGAAGCGGCCGAGGCTTCGGCGCGCGAGCTGGGGCTCGATCCGGCTGCGGAGATCCTGCGCCTCGTCATCCACGGCGTCCTTCATCTGCTCGGACACGACCATCCGGAAGGCGAGGCGCGCTATGCCTCTCCAATGTTCGAACTGCAGGAACGGTTGCTGGCGCGCCTGCTGGCCGAGTTCCGCGGCCGCGCGTAGCATTCCCCGTCTTCCGAGGTCTTCCCGAAGGCCCTGATCCACGAACCGCCCGCCTCCGCGGGCCGGCTCCCGAGCGAGCATGCACGAGAATCCGGAAGAGCAGCGCCGGCTCCTGATCGAGGAGATCCGCGTGCGCCTCGAGGCGGGCGACATGGACGCGCTCTTCGCGTTCGTGGAACCGCTGCATCCGAGCGACATGGCGGATGTGCTCGAGCACGTCGAAGAGGCCGAGCGCATGGCCCTCCTCGAACTCATCCCCGCCGCCCTCGCCTCGGACGCCCTCGCCGAAATGGAGGAGGAGGAGAAGCCGGGCGAACTGCTCGCGAGCATGGAGCCGGAGCGGATCGCCGAGATCGTCGAGGAACTCGCGGACGACGACGCGGCCGACCTCATCGGCGAACTCGACCCGGAAGAGCAGGCCCGCGTCTTCGAGTCGGTTCCGGACGAGGAAGAGCAGGAGATCCGGCAACTGCTCGAGTATCCGGAGGAGTCCGCGGGCGGGATCATGACCCGCGAGCTGTGCGCGGTGGACTCCGAGGCGACGGCGGCCGCGGCGATCGAGGAGCTGCGGGCGCAGGCGGAGGAGACCGAGGATCTCTACACCGTGTTCGTCGTCGGGCGGGGGGGGCGGCTGCGCGGCGTCGTCACGCTGCGGGACCTCGTGCTCGCGGCGCCGGATACGCGCATCTCCGACCTGCTCGAGGAGCCCCCGGCCGTGGTCTCGGTGGATCTCGACCAGGAGGAGGTGGGAAGGATCCTGTCCCGCTACAACCTCGCCGCGATCGGGGTCGTCGACGACGAGGGCCGGCTGGTGGGACAGATCACCTTCGACGACGTGATCGATGTCGTCGAGGCGGAGGTCACCGAAGACATCCTGCGCTTCGCCGCGGTGTCGGACGAGGAGCAGTTGCGCGGGACGACGGTCGGTGCGATCCAGAGCCGGCTGCCGTGGCTCGCCGTGAACGCGCTCACCCTGGCGGTCGCCGCGGCCGCCGTGTGGCTGTACCGCGGGACGATCGAACAGCTCGTGATCCTCGCGGCCGTGATGCCGGTGATCGCGGGGCTGGGCGGCAACGCGGGCACGCAGGCGCTCGCAGTCACGATCCGCCGCATCGCAATCGCCGACGAACTGCCGGGAGAGCGCTGGTCCGCCGTCGTGAAGGAACTCGTCGTGGGCCTGGTGAACGGGGTCGCGATCGGGCTGCTCGTGGCGCTCTCTTCGCTGCTGCTCCCGAATACCGGGGCGATCTTCGGACTCGTCGTGATGATCGCCACTTGGGCGAACCTCGCCGTCGCCTCCGCGCTCGGTGCGTTCTTCCCGATCCTGCTTGAGCGCTTCGGCGCGGACCCTGCCGTCGCTTCGTCGGTCTTCGTCACGACCTTCACGGACCTCATCGGCTTCGTTCTGCTGCTCGGGCTCGCGACCCGGTTCCTCCTGTGAGGGCGGGGGACGCGGAGTGAGCCCGGTGTTCGACCCGGAGCGGCTCGCCGGCCGCATCGCGGGCGGCGAGCCGCTGGCGCTGGCCCGGGGGATCTCGCACGTCGAGAACGAGAGCGACGGATTCGAGGCGCTTCTCGAGCGGCTGGACGGGCGCACCGGACGCGCGCGGCGCATCGGCATCACGGGGCCGCCCGGCGCCGGCAAGTCGACGATCACGGCGGCACTTACGCGCTATTACCTCAACCAGTCACTCAAGGTCGGAATCGTCGCCGTGGACCCGACGAGCCCGTTCACCGGCGGGGCCCTGCTCGGCGACCGCATCCGGATGGGCGAACTCTCGACCGAGCCCGGCGTCTTCATCCGTTCGATGGCGAGCCGCGGATCGCTCGGCGGTCTCGCGACCGCGACGCGCGAAGCCGCCGACCTCATGGACGCCGCCGGCTACGACCGCGTGATCCTGGAGACGCTAGGCGTCGGCCAGGCGGAACTCGACATCGCCGTCTCCGCCGACACGACCGCCGTCGTCCTCGTCCCGGAATCGGGAGATGGCGTGCAGGCGATGAAGGCCGGACTCATGGAGGTGGCGGACCTCTTCGTCATCAACAAGTCGGACCGGCCCGGCGCGGACCGGCTGGAGAAGGAGATCGCGATCATCATGTCGATCCGCTTCGCGAACCGCCCGGTGGCCGGCCCGGACGACGACGCCGACGAAGCCTGGCGCATGCCGATCACGCAGACGGTCGCGTCGGAGGCCCGGGGGATCGAGGAATTCGCGGCGCACCTGGACCGGCACTTCGACTGGCTCCGGAAGACGGGAAAGCTCGAGGCGAACCGCCGGGCCGCCCGCCTCCGCCGCGCACACGACGCGCTCCTTCGCCGCTCCCAACGCGACGCGGAGCGGATCTGGCGCGCGGCCTCCCCCGAGAGTCTGGATTCCGGCGCTTCCCCCTACGCGACCGCGCGCCGGCTGTACGAGGAGTTCAGGGAGGGTCTCAGGGGAACCTGACTACAAGGCCCGTCCCCGTGAAGAAGCCCGTCGCCGACTCGTTCAGCCCGACGCCGGCGCGGATGTCCCACTGCAGATCGTCGCTGAAGCTCCAGGTGAAGCCGCCGTTCGCGTAGTGTTCGGCGCGGGTCCCATCGGCCTCGGCGTGGAAGAAGGCGAACCACTCCGCGTAGACCCCGGCCCGCGCGCCGACGGAGAACCCCGCCACGGTCGACTGCGCCCACTCGGCGTACTCCGCCGCTCCGCCCCGGGGCCCTCCTCCGCCGGCATCGCTCAGCGCCCGGTTCACCTGCGTGCTGCCCGCCAGCGAGACGTCCTCCGAGAGGTCCCAGCCGTAGATGAAGTTCACCCCCGGCAGCGTGCGGTCGCTCGTGAACGCATCGCTCCCCGTGGGGACGGTCACCTGCGGAAGGACCGCCATCGCGGGCCGCAGCCCCTCCTGTTCGGTCAACAACAGCTTGGTGCCCAGGTAAAGGTCTTCCATTCCGGTCTCGGTAAAGCTTCGTCCGTCCGCCCCCGCGCCCACGGACACGGGGCTCAGGCCCAGCCGCAGTTCGAGTCGCTCGCCGAGCACGCCGATTCGCAGGAGAGGTTCGCCCAGCGAGTGCGTCCACACCCCGCCGCGGCCGCCCTCCGGCCGGTCGTACTCATACGTGTAGCCGAACTCGAGCTGCACGACGCCGCGCCCCACCGTCGCCGCCGCCTCGGTGAAGTCCGGCCGGTCCGCCACAAGCGGCCCCCGCTGCCCCTGCAGGGACCCCGCGGTCATCGCGAACAGCGAGCCGCCCGCGAGGGCCCAACCCATCCATCGTCTGCGCATCGTGCTGCCTCTTCTCAAGTATTCGCGGCCCGGAGTGGCGAGACACCGCGCTGGCACGTTCCCGCGGGAACGTTCGTTCCCTACTTTGGAAGCCGGTGGCGCGCGGCACGGACGCCGCGGCGTGAACCGGAGGATACAGGACGGAGCATGAGCAAGCACGGCGCGCTGAGCGATCAACTCGAGCTGTGGGAGGCGGTCTTCCGCCAGGTGCCGCAGCGCGACGACACCAGCTTCCGGAGCATCTCCGGGCGGGAGATCAAGCCGCTCTACACTCCCGTCGACGCCGGCGACACCGGCCCGGGCGGATACCTGGACCGGCTCGGCACGCCGGGAGAGTTCCCGTTCACGCGCGGCCCATACCATTCGATGTACCGGACGAAGCTGTGGACGATGCGGCTCTTCTCCGGCTTCGCCACCGCGCACGAGACGAACGAGCGCTACAAGTACCTCCTCCGGCGCGGACAGACCGGCCTTTCCGTCGCCTTCGACTTCCCCACCCTCATGGGGTACGACTCCGACGACCGCCGCTCCGAGGGAGAAGTGGGGAAGTGCGGCGTCGCGATCTCGAGCCTCGCCGACATGGAGACGCTCTTCGACGGGATCCCGCTCGACAAGGTCTCCGTGTCGATGACGATCAACGGGCCCGCGCTCATGCTGTACGCCTTCCTTCTCGTGACGGCGGAGAACCAGGGCGTGCCGCTCGACCGGGTCCGCGGGACCATCCAGAACGACATCCTCAAGGAATACCAGGCCCAGCACGCGTGGATCTTCCCCCCCGAGCCCGCGCTCAAGATCATCGCCGACATCTTCGAGTGGTCGGCGGACGCCGCGCCGCGCTTCAACACGATCTCCATCTCCGGCTACCACATCCGGGAGGCGGGGGCGACCGCCGCGCAGGAACTCGCCTACACCCTCAAGAACGGCTTCACCTACGTGGAGCGGGGGATCGAACGCGGGCTCGACGTGGACAGCTTCGCACCGCGGCTCTCCTTCTTCTGGGACGTGCACAACGACTTCTTCGA
The DNA here is from genome assembly GCF_947581785.1 of Candidatus Palauibacter polyketidifaciens. Taxonomy (NCBI): domain Bacteria; kingdom Pseudomonadati; phylum Gemmatimonadota; class Gemmatimonadia; order Candidatus Palauibacterales; family Candidatus Palauibacteraceae; genus Candidatus Palauibacter; species Candidatus Palauibacter polyketidifaciens. The sequence continues at coordinate 14,234 of NZ_CANPVO010000041.1, forward strand.
GGAGATCGCGAAGTTCCGGGCGGGCCGCCGCATCTGGGCCCGGCACATGCGCGACGTGTACGGGGCCCGGGATCCCCGGAGCCTGAGACTGCGGACGCACGCGCAGACGGCCGGCGTCTCCCTCACGGCGCAGCAGCCGCACAACAACATCGTCCGGGTCGCCTACCAGGCGATGGCGGCGGCGCTCGGCGGCACGCAGTCGCTGCACACGAACGCGATGGACGAGACGCTCGCGCTCCCCACGGAGGAGGCCGCGAAGATCGCCCTCCGCACGCAGCAGATCCTTGCCTACGAGACCGGCGTCCCGAACACGATCGATCCGCTCGCGGGCTCCTACTACGTCGAGTCGCTCACGGACGAACTCGAGGCGGAGGCCGAGGAGATCTTCCGCGAGATCGACGACATCGGCGGGGTCGTGTACGGGATCGAGTCCGGCTACTTCCAGGCGCAGATCGCGGCTTCGGCCCGCCGGTTCCAGGATGAGGTGGAGAAGGGGACGCAGACGATCGTGGGCGTGAACCGGTTCGAGGACGCGGAGGAGCCCCCGATCGAGATTCTGAGGATCGGGGAGGAGGCGGCGGCGAAGCAGGAGGCGCGGCTGGCGGATCTCCGGGCTCGGCGGGATGCCGGCGCGGTCGAGCGCGCGCTGGAGACGCTGGGACGGGCCGCCCGCGAAGACGCGAACCTGCTGCCGCCGCTGCTCGACGCGGTGCGGGCCTACGCGACGCTGGGCGAGATCCGGATCGTGCTCGAGAAGGTGTACGGCCGCTTCAAGGAGCCCGTGGCCTTCTAGCCGCCGCCCGCCACTGGCCGCCAGTCGCCACCAGCCGCCGCCCGCCCTCCGATGCCGAAGCGACGAGACCCCGCCTCCGGGACCTCCGACGAGACCCTGTTCGGGCTCTCCGCGCTGCACCAGGGGCCGCCGCAGGTGCCCGGCAGGGGCGATCTCGACTTCTCCCGCGCGGTGCTCGACCAGCTCTACAGCTACCGGCCCAAGCGCGAGGGCATCGCCTATCCGCTGTGGCTCCTGACGGGGATCTTCGGCGGCCACCGCTTCTATCTCGACCGTCCCGGCACCGGCTTCCTCATGCTCCTCACTCTCGGCGGTGCGGGGCTGTGGTGGCTGCTGGATGTCTTTCTGATCCCGCGCATGGTGCGGAAGTTCAACGAAGACCAGGCGCGGCGGCGGTTCCTGGGCCTGGCGCCCCGCCAGCTCGCCTTCATGCCAGGCAAGGGGGAGACGCTCCCGCCGGAGCCGCACTGGGCCGCCAAGCGGCGGAAGCGCGTCCGCCTGGTCGCCGACTCCGTCGTGATGATGCTGGCGGGCGGATCGTTGGGCGCCTTCGCGCGCGGATTCGGCATCTACGAGCCGATCGTTGCGGTGCTCGCCCTCATCGCGATCACCCTGCTGGGAACCCGCTGGGCCGCCCTCTCCAACCTGCCCATCCTGCGCGGGTTCGACCGCTGGGCGCACCGGCTGCGGCTGTTCTACTACACGAACGATCCCGGCGGGGCCGTGTCGCTCGCCTTCCGCCAGGTGCTGGCCGCGTTCGCCATCCTCCGCAAGCGGCGGCGCGCCGAGGCCAAGCTCTACCTGCAGTTCGGCGTCTGGTTCACGATCCTCTTCACCGTCTTCGACATCATCGAGGCCGGCAGAGGCACGGGGGGCTTCACGTTCACCCTGGTGCAGGACTTCTACATGACGCTGTTCGCGACCTACGCCTTCGCCGCCCCGATCGGGGCGATCCTCAACAAACACGTCCTCCTGCAGCGCAGCGATCGCGTGATTTGGGTGCTGAGCGGCGTCGCCGTAGTGTTCATCGCAACGAGTCTCTTCTGAGCCACAGGTCTCTTCAGAAAGGGCGGTTTCCACATGCGCAGAGTCGTCACGTCGCTCCTTCCCCTCCTGATTGCCGCCCCGCTGATGGGGCAAGCGACGCTCGGATTCCGTGGCGGGCTGAGCGACGCCACCATCTCCTCGGATTTGGAGGATACGGCGGAACAGGAGGCGCGGCGGGGCGTGGTCGCGGGCCTCGACATCACCTTTCCGGTCGGAAGCGCGGTCCAGCTTCGGATCGGCGGAGCGTACGTCCAGAAGGGTACGAACCTGGCCGTGGACAGCCCATCGGAAGGCATCCGGGGGTCGACCGGCATCGAGGCGGACTGGGTACAGGCGTCGGCGCTCGTGCGCATCGGAACACCTCGAGGCCGCGGAGCGTCCTTCGGTCTGCTGCTGGGCCCGTGGGCGGCGTCCCTCATCTCCTGCGAAACGAGCCTGGACTTCGAAGTCAGCGGACTGGGACCGGTGAGCGAATCGATGTCATGCGACGATGTGACGACATCGACTGACTTCGGCGTCGCGGCGGGCGCCGGGGTGGAGATGGCGATTTCCGACGGTCTGCGGCTGGGCGTGGATCTGATCTACTCGCTGGGACTCGCGAACGTCGACGACACGTCCGACGATACGTCCATGGACACCACCAACACCCGCCACCTGGCGCTACAGGCCGGGTTCGTGATCCCGCTCGGAGGCTGACGAAGCCGGGCTGACGAAGCCGGGCTGACGAAGCCGGGCTGAGGGTGCCCGGCCGGCGTCAGGGCACGAGCGTCCGCGGCGGCTGCAGGAGGTCCTCGACGCGGAAGATCTCGCCGTCCTTCAGCACGATGCGGGCGCGGCGGAGATCCTCGATGTCCTCCAGCGGGTTGCCTTCGACGATGAGGATGTCGGCGAGGGCGCCGGCCTCGAGCGTTCCGATCTCTCCTTCCATCGCGAGTGCCTCGGCGGACACCGATGTGGCCGTGCGCAGGGCCTCGACCTCGGTGAGACCGCCCCAGACGTAGTTCTCGACCTCCGCGATGAGGGCGGCGCCGTAGGGGATGATCGGGGAGTCGGTGCCCGCCACCACCTTGCCTCCGCCGCGGACGACGCGGGTCACGGTGCGGCCGGCGTCGGCGAGCAGCTCGTCGATGCCGCCGGCCCGGCCCCTCGTGAGGGCGCGTGTGGTCATGGCCTCGGCCATCCCCTCGGGGAACACGGCCTCGAAGCGGGCGTCGGTCGTCCACGACGGGTCGTCGCCGACGGACTTCCACCAGCCGCCCATGAGGGCCATCGTCGGCGTGATCGTCATGCCGGAGGCGGTAAGGAGCTGGATCACGTCGTCATACGTCCGGTACATCGCCGTCACCTTCGGCGAATAGCCGCGGCGGCTCGTGCCCGAGATGTGTTCGACGTGGTCCTGGCCGTGCGCGACGGCGGGATAGATCTCGTGACTCGCCACCGGAATCCCGATCCCGTGCGCGAACTCGATGATGCGGCGCTGGATGAGATCCGGCATTCGGACGTAGGTCTTGATGAGGGAATAGCCCACGTGCTCGGCGCGATCCAGCTCCAGCTCGAGGTTCCCGTTGGGGCCGAGGGAGCCGGCGCCCGAGTAGTAGATCCGGTTGCCGTCCATCGTGCGGCCGGTGGCGAACTCCCGCGGTCCGATGCGGCGGCCCGAGTCGATGGACTCCCGGCGCTCGGCGACCTCGTAGGGGTCGGAGGTGGGGTCGCGGATCGTCGTCACCCCGTAGGCGAGAAAGGCGCGGCCCAGCGCCTCGCCCATCCCGTAGCCCATGTGCGAGTGCATGTCGACGAGGCCGGGAAGGACGGTGTGGTCGCTCGCGTCCACGACCTCGCCCCCCGCGTCGGTGACCGCGGCGACGTGCGCGTCGTTGCGCGGGGCGACGGAGACGATCCGGTTGCCCTCGATGACAATGTCCATGTCGCGGGAGACCTCGTCCGAGACGCCGTCCCACACGCGCGCCGCGCGTACGAGCACGGCGCCCTCCCGCGCGGGGCGTCGCCACTCCAGCCGCATCGGAATCTCCTCGGAGCGGCCGTCGTCGAGGTGGTAGCGGCGCAGGCCGCGCGTCGACTGATAGACGATGGACCGCGAGTCGCCCGTCCACGAGATCGCGTCCGCGTGGTGGTTGGAGAGGCGCGTCGGCGGCCCGCTGGGCGCGCCCTCCGCGTCGACCTCGACCATCCACAGCACGCCCTCGCTGGCGTACGCCATGCGCCGCCCGTCCGGCGACCACACCGGCCCGTCGAGCGCCCGCACACCCATGTTTTCGTGATCTGCCGCCGTGACCCGGCGCGTCTCGCCCCCGTCCAGCGGCTGCAGGAGGATCTCGTTCCGCCCCTCGCGGAAGCGCGACGAGTATTGAGAGAGGACGGACATCGCGATCGTCCGCCCGTCCGGGGAGAACGACGGCCGGCTGGGGGCGAAGAGATCGTTGCGGATCGTGGTGAGTTCGCCCGTCGCGAGGTCCACGACCTGCACGGCGGCCTGCAGTCCCATGACCGAGGTGAAGACGATCCGGTCCCCGGCGGGGGAGAACACGGGGCCCACCTCGCCGCCCGGTTCGGTGGTGGCGCGCGTCTCGGTGTCGCTGGCCATGTCGCGCACCCAGATGTCGAGCGAGCCCGACCGGTCCGAGGCGTAGGCAAGCCGCGAGCCGTCGCGCGACCACGCCGGCATCAGGTCGACGAAGGGGTCGTCCGTGAGCCGCCGTGGCGTCGCGCCGCCCGCCGCTTCCGTCTCGTCCGCCGCGATGTCGAGTAACCACAGGTCGCCGAGGGCGGTGAAGGCGATGTGGCGACCGTCGGGGGAGACCGCCGGGGCGACGATCCCCCGCGCGGGCTCCGGCTCTCCCGCCTCGAACGAACGCGGCGCGCGCTCGTAGTCGCGCCGCGTAAACGCGAACGTGGCCTCGAAGGGGATGTCCGCCCCCGGCGCCCCGTCCGCCGACACGCGCCGGATGCGGCCGTCGCCGGTGTAGGCGATCTCCACGGCGTCCGTCCCGTCCCCCGTCCGGTCTCCCATCCACATGGGACGGAAGGGGAAGACGTCCGCCCCCGCTTCGGTGAGGCGCGTCGGCGTGGTAGCGCCCGCGCCGCCGCTGCCGCCCGCGCCGGCGTCGGCCACCCAGAGGCCGGTCTGGCCCTGAACGACGGCCGAGTACGCGATCCGGCTTCCGTCCGTGCTCCACGCCGGCGAAATCGCGCCCGCGTTCCGCGCCACGACCCGGGTCGAGCCGCCGCTCTCGCGGACGATGATCGCCCCGAGGCCGCGGTCCGAGGCGTAGGCCAGAGATTCGCCATCCGGCGCCCACTGCGGCGTGAACTCGTGCGTGGGCGCGTCCGTCACCCGCTGGATTCGGCCGTCGCCGGGCCCGCCCGAGACGTCGAGCGTCCAGATGTCATAGTTGCCGGAACGATCCGAGGCGAAGACGATCGCGCCGCCATCCGGGGAGTAGGCCGGCTCCCGCTCGTCGTAGGGACCGAAGGTGTGCTGCACCGGATCGGTCCCGTCGGACGCGATCGACCAGATGTGCCAGCGCCCGTCCCGAAACGACTGGAACACGATCCGGCTCCCGTCCGGCGCCCACTGCGGCTGCCGCGCGTCGTAGTACATGTCCGTGATCGCGCGCGCCTCGCCGCCCCCGGCGTCCATCACCCACAACGTCCCCTGCAGGTCGAGCACGATCCGGCTCCCGTCCGGCGAGACCGCCGCCGCCATGTTCGTCCCCTCCGACACCGTGACCCGTACCTCGCGATCCTGCGCGTGCGACGCCGTTGGCAGGAGAAGCGATACGGACAGGAGAAACAGCGCCAAGGGCAGGAGAAACCGCACCGCCAGGGGGATCAGCGCGCTGGACCGCCGTCGAAGTCGCGGGACCGATAGCTGGTACATGGAGTCATCTCCTGGTCTCTCGGGATGAAGGAGATGATACGGCAGGCCCATCAGTCCTCGGCAAGCCCCGGGTGCTGGCGGTAGTGGCGCATGCGCGCGGCGTAGGCGAAGCCGAAGAAATACTTGCGCAGTCCCTCCGCCGAGCCGGAAGGCGCTTCGGCGTCGAAGAAGAGGCGGCAGAACTCCTCGCGGGCGCGGAGAACTTCCTGGCAGCGGTGGCCGTGCCAGCGGGGGTCCGCGGCGGTCAGGTCGAAGAGCTCCAGCGCCCGCGCAAGAGCGCCCTCGAACCGGCTCGCCTTCCCGCTCTCGTGGGCGCGAATCGCGCGCTCCACCTCGCTGCCGATGTTCCCGAGCTGCTCGACCAGATCGAGCTTGGCCCATCCGCCCGCGGCGGCCTGCTTGTGAAGAGGAGGCGTCACTGTGCGCGCTTACTCGGCGGGAACCAGCGACTCGACGGCCATGACCTCCCGGGAGATGTCGACCACGGCCTTGATCCAGTCGCCGAACTGGGTCTCGGCCATTTGCGCGAGATCTGCGCGGGAGATGGGCTGCGAGATGATGCGCCCCGCCGTCAAGCCTCGTCTCCTAGAGTAGGTGTGAGCGATGGGGAACGCAACGTAACCGCCGTGCCCTTGGCCGCACAGCGGACGGGAAATCCAGCTCCGGTCGTTGCGCTGTGCCCCGGCGCCGGGACCCTAGGTGTAGATGCCAAGGACGTTGTCCACCGGATCGACGAGTAACCGACTCCCC
>NZ_CANPVO010000042.1 GCF_947581785.1 Candidatus Palauibacter polyketidifaciens
GACCCGGTGCGGATGCCGGTCCGGCTGCTCCACCCACTGGCGCTCGACCATCGCCTGGTAGCGGGCGCGCTGTTCCGCCTCGCTGGCGGCGTGGTGCCGCGCTCCGAGGACCGCGACCACGCCGAGGGCGATGACGAGCCCCAGCAGGAAGACGACGTACCGGTCCTCACGGACCGCACCCACCTGCCGGCGGGCGACAAGCAACGTGTTGCGGGGACCCGCTCTCCATGAACTCATTTGTTCGATCCTACCGTCCGACGAAGAGGGAGCTGGTCGTGAGCGTCACGGCCAGCGTTCTGGGATCGCCCGGGATGTTCCCGGCACGGGCGGCGAAGAGCGAGGCCGTCGCATAGCTCGTATCGAACACGTTGTTGACGGCGACCCTGAGGTCGAAGCGTCCGATCAGGCGGACGTCGGCCGCAAGATCCACGACCGTGAACGCAGGCGCCCGGATCCCCGCGAACGGCTGCTCGCGCTCGCCGACATACGTGAGCCCGAGCGCCAGCCCCACATCGCCCCGCACCGCGTAACGGGACGATAGCCCGGCGGAGTGGCGCGCGGAATTCGGCCACGGCTTCCCGACGTTGTCCGGTGCATCGTCATCCCGGAGGATCTCCGAATCGAGCAGGGCGTAGTTCGCGGCGATGCTCAACCGGTCGCCCAGCGTGCCCGCGAGGTCCACTTCCATCCCGCGGCTGCGAACCTCGCCCGTGGCGAAGGCGGCCGAATAGTTGTTTCCGGTCGGCCCGTACGCCGGGTCCGGCCGCAGCACGTTCGTCTTGTGGATCTGAAAGACCGAGGCCATCAGCATCAGGCGCCTCCCGAGGAGATCGGCCTTCGCACCGGCCTCGACCTGGCGGCTGCGCGACGGGTCGAAGGGTCCGTTCGCCGAGGGAACCTGGTGCGCGAAGTCGGCCCGGGAGAAACCGTTCGCCGCGTTCGTGTAGAGCGACAGCCGCTCGCTCGGCTTGAAGACGAGGCCCAGCCGGCCGGTGAATGCCGCCGCGTCCGCGCTGCCGGACTCGCCGACGACCGTTCCCTCGTCCTCATACCGGTCGTAGCGCCCGCCGGCGGCCAGGACCCAGCGCGAGCCGAAGTACATCTGGTCCTGCACGAAGACCCCGTACCGGCGCGACAGCACCTCCTGCTCCGAGTAGTCGTCGGGTCCGAGCCCGTAACTCGACGCCACGCCCCCGTTGTAGACCGGCGAGAACAGATCCAGATCGGGCACGGGCCCGCCGCGGCCGCTCTGCCGCGCCCGCGCGTAGCGGAAGAGCCAGTCCTGTTGGGTAATCTCCACCCCTCCCAGAAGGGCGTGCGTCCCGGCGCCCGGCACCTCGACCCGCCCGTGGAGGTTCGCGGTGGCGCTCCAGTCATCGTTGGAACGGAACTGATCGCGGAACTCGCGCTGCATGCTGCGGCCATCGTCAAGGATCCCGCGGGGTTCGTGATAGTTCTCGGCCCGATCGTAGCCCAGCACCCTGAAGGTGCCGTCCACGGACAGCCCGTCCTCGGCCGCATGGCTCACCGAAGCCTGGAATACCGTGGCGTCCATCCGGGTGAAGTCGGTCGGCTCGGTCGTGCTCCAGTCCCGCGAGGTCAGGAAGGTACCATCGGGGTCGACGGGAATCCCGCGCAGGCGGTGTCCCGTCAGATCCTGGTCGATCCTCTCCAGTTCCAGGTCGACCCGCGTGCGCGCCGAGGGGAGCCAGGCGAGTCCCGCGGCCAGGTGCAGGTCGCGAAAGCCCGCGTTGTGGCGAAAGCTGTCCTTCTCCTCGAAGAACGCGGCCCCCCGGTAGAGAAGCCGGCGGGCACCCGTGAACGGACCGGTGGCTTCCATGGTCCCGCCGCGCTGGGCGTACGAGCCGCCGAGCAGAGACGCCCGAAATTCCGCCGACTCCTGCGGTTTCTTCGTCACATAGTTGATCACGCCGCCCGGCTCGGCCGAACCGTAGAGCACCGACGCCGGACCCTTGACGATCTCGACCCGCTCCACGTTGGTCAGTCGTCCCACGCTGGTGCTGAAGCCGGTGTCCTCGCCGCCGTCGAGGCTCCCGTACGGGTTGCCCCGCACCCCGTTGAAGAGGATTTCGCGCTGCTGGAAACCACGCAGGTTCATCTCGGAGTACGGATGGTCCACCAATCCGCTCACGCTCCGGTAGAGATCCTCGAACTGGGTCGCGCCCTGGTCCTCGATGAACTTTCGGGACAGGACCTGCACCGACTGCGGAACGTCCATGAGCCGGGCCGGGATGCGCGTGCCGACGGTACCGAACTCCTGCCGGTAGGACCGGGTCGCCTGGACCTCGATCGGTGGCATGTCGAAGAGCGCGTTGGAGACGGCGACTGCCACGTCCACTGCACTGCCGGAAGGGACGTCCACCGACACCGGGTCGGCCCGGTGCACTCCTTCCACGACCAGCGTCCGGGCCCCGGCCGGGACGGACGCGATGACGAAACGGCCCTCGGCGTCGCTCAGCGCGACGCGATCCGTTCCGGCGACGCGGAACTGCACGAACGGTACGAGCGAGCCGTCGTCGACCGACCGCGCGACGCCCGTGATGGACCCGGTCTGCTGGGCCGCCACCGGTGCGGCGGCGAGGACGACGAAAGCAGGGACAAGCGCCGACAGTGCGGCGAATATGCGATTCTTCACGTTGAGTGACCTCTGACTGTCTACGTGTATCGGTTGGACGCGTACGAGATCGGCGCGACCGGTCTCGCCCGCGTTCGGTGGAACGACTGTTCGGCTACAGCAACGGCTGTTCGGCTACAGGGACGGGAGCGGCGGGGCGCGGCTGCGGTGGAGGGCGAGATGAGCTGGGCCCGCGTCCCGCCGGTGCTCGGGAGGCGCGAGAATCCGCACCGGAACGGGCCCGGCGGCGCACGGCGCCCCAGAGACGACCACCGGTCGGGCGTTGTGAACCAGTTCGCATACCGAACAGGGGGCCGGCTCCTCGCCGGCATCGTCGTGCGTATGCGTACCCTCCGCGGCCGCTACGAGGAGGAGCGAGACCGCGACCGAAACCCCGGTCAGCAGGCGCATGTAGGTGCGGGGGTTCAGTTTGCGCCCCGCACGCGGCCGCCGAGCCTCAACTCGCGCCTCGAACCCGTCCGAGCCCGACCCCCGCGCCCGCACCCACCAGGATGAGGAGTCCGCCCAAGACCGTGAGGGGAACGGCGGCGCGGCGCGTGACCTCGCCGGACGCCTCGTCCGCGAGACGGAACTGCGGTGCGCGGGAATAGGCGCCGGCGTCCATCTGCTCGCCGGCGACGATCGCGGGCACGAAGAAGTCCCGCCACCGCTCGGCGAAGGCCCGTACCTGCGACTGGAAGCCGGCAAACCTCGCGTCCCCCGTCCCCGCCGCATCGAGGAGCACCTCCTGGGCCATGAGCGCCGGCGACAGGAAGCGGTAGCGGCGCACCAGCGCGATCTGTTCCGCCCGGCTGGCATCGTGTTCGGCCGTCACCTCCTCCAGGCGACGGTTGACGGCGTCGGTCGCGGCCCACGCCAGCGCCCCCAGGCCGGGTTCGTCGGCCACCACGCCCTCGGCCATTTCGGGATGGTCCTCCAGGTACCGGGCGAGGAGTTCGCTGCGGCGGTTCACGGCATCGTTCGACGCCTCGCGCTGGGCGGTGATCATCTGCACGCGCGACGGCAGCGGGTGCAGGAGTCCGGCCGCGATGTTGATCCCGGCCGGGAGGACGACGACCAGCACCAGCCACGCGCCCACCAGCACCGTGGCGTTCCAGGCGGAGGACCGCCTAAGGCTGTTCACCCACGCTGCGAGCACGAACCAGAAGAGCGCGTACGCGACGACCGCTGCGCACCAGAGGAGGATCCGGCCGGGCGCGCCGAAGTCGCCCGCGACGAGGATCCCGGCCAGCGAGACCGCGAGCACCATGCCCACGACCAGGAGGGCGCGGAAGGCGAGCTTCGCCGCCACGACGCCCCGCGCCGACACCGGCTGCGAAAGGGTCAGAGCCAGCGTCCCCTGCTCGCGCTCCTCCGAGAGAACGTTGAAGCTCAGGGCCAGTACGAGCAGCGGCAGCAGGTACACGACGACGAAGGCCAGATCGAAGCGCCCGACCATCAGGTTGAGGGGACTCTCGACCTCGCCGTTCTGATGGAACGACGACTCGTTCGTGTAGATGTTGACGTCGTAGTAGTACGGCAGCAGGTCGCTCTGCCCGACGGCCAGGGCCGTCAGAGGCCCCGGCGTCAGCACCGCGGTGTGGCGGCCCCGGCGCCCGCCCAGCACGTTCGGGAGCCGCGGATCCGAGAAGGGGGAAGCCGGCTCCGCGCCGTTCTCAATGTCGGTCAGTTCCTGCTCGATCGCGAGGGCGCGCTCGACGTTTCCCGCCTGCGCGACCTCCACGGTGCTCTCCTGAAAACGCGTCCAGACCACGCCGTTGGCCAGCGCGTAGACCAGCAGGAGCGCGAAAAGCCCGAGCGCGAGCCGGAGCGGTCGGTCCGCCATGAGCAGGCGCCACTCGTTCCGGATGACGGTGCGCGCGGTCATCCTAGGCCACCTCCGCGCGCCGCACGCGCGCCGCGGCGATCAGGATCGTTCCCGCGAGCCATCCCCCGAGGACGACGAGCGACAGGATCCGGTTGCCCAGCACCCAGCCCAGCGTCGGAGCGTCGTACCGCAGCGGCGGGGTCGACTCCCAGAGTTCGGATCCGGCCTGGTAGGAGAAATCGCCGCTGCGGGAGTTCTCGGTGAGGTCGCCGTTCATCCGCCGCATCAGGTCCCGGCGGTACGTCTCCGCGGCGCTCGCGAAGTGTCGGTGCTGCTCGACATCGGTTCCGGCCAGTCCCATGGAAAGCGCGCGCACCGCAAGCAGAGGAGCCGCCACCGCGACCAGCTCGTGGACGACGCCCTGGCGCTCGAACGTATCCCAGAGTGCGCCGTAGTTGCGGTCGAAGATCCGGTTGCCGAACTCCTCGCTCTCCTGGAGGTAGGCACCCACGTCGTTGATCGGCAGATCCTCCACCCGCTCGACTCCGTACTGCGCCATGAGGCGTTCGGCCAGCGCAGCCCGGTCCGGAGGGATGATGTCCTCCGTGCCGGTGGCCATCTCCCGTTCCACGGTCTGAGCGAACTCGAGGGCGGAGGGCGTGGGGTGCATCCACTTCGACAGGTCCACCGCCACGCGCGGCGCCACGAGCCCGTTCACCACCCACACGCCCAGGAGGATCACCAGCGCGGTGCGCGTCGAGCGGGCCCAGGCGGAGACGGCCAGGGAAAGCGCCACGAAGGCGGCGAAATAGACCAGATATACGACGGCCAGGACCGCGGCCCGGGCCACCGGGGATGCCGCCGGACCCGGACTCCCGACCACGAGGGCCGCCGCCCCCACGGCCGCCGCCGGCACGAGGAGCAGCCCCAGCGCGCCTGCGATGCCCAGCGCCTTTCCCAGTGCGAGATCGCGCCGCCCGACCCCGGTCGCGAGCAGTTGACGAAGCGTGCCCCGTTCACGCTCGCCGGCGAGCGCGCCGAACGTCAGCAGGATGATGAGCAGGGGCACGAGGTGCTGCAGCACCTGCGCCGCCGTGAGCGCCCCGACGCGCTGGGCCGACGTCGCGTCCTGAGCGGGGCGCAGCAGGAAGTCGTTCTGCCGGTGCGCCTCGAGCCACACCGATGTTCCGGTGTAGGGGTCCACGCCCTCGTCCACGAAGGACAGCGCGAGGCGCGGCTTGAACGCATAGATGCCGTAGTGGGCCGCGGAGTGGGGGTTCTTCTCGCCCTGTGACTCCCAGTGATCGCGGGCCGTCGCCTGTGCGGCCGCGTGCTCCCGCTGCGCCTCCCGCGCCTGGACCCACCCGTGGCCCAGGGAGACGAGCAGCAGCGTTCCCACCAGGACGGAGCACCACCGGAAACGGCCGTCCCGGAGTACATCTGTGAATTCCTTGCGGACGATATGACGGATGCTGTGCCTGATCATCTACGCCTCCCAGTCGTGCTAGTCGTGCATGTGTTCCAGGTAGACGCGCTCGAGATCCGCGTGGCCGATCTCGTCCGTGCCCAGCTCCGTGACGAGGCTTCCGTAGCGCATGATGCCCACACGCGTTCCGGTCTCCTTGGCGCGAAACAGGTCGTGCGTCGCCATGAGCACCGCGACGCCGTCATTCCTGAGCCGCTCGATCAGGGCCGAGAACTCGTTGGAGGCCTTGGGGTCGAGACCCGAGGTCGGCTCGTCGAGCAGAAGGGCGTCGGCTTCCTTGGCCATCGCGATCGCGATCCCGACCTTCTGCCGCATGCCCTTGGAGTACTCGGACACGCGCCGGTCGACCGCGTCGCGCTCCAGGCCGGCTTCGACGAGGATGTCGGCGAGGCGTTCCCGCCCCAGCGACCCCTTCCCGCCCAGGGCGGCGAAGTACTCGAGGTTCTCGAGCCCGCTGAGGTTGCGGTACAGCATCACCTGTTCCGGGATGTAGGCGAGCCGGCGCTTCGTCTCGCGGTCGTGGGTCGACACGTCCATGCCGGACACCAGGGCCTGGCCTCCGGAGGGCGGCACGAAGCCCAGGAAAAGGTTGATCGTCGTGGTCTTCCCCGCCCCGTTGGGGCCGAGGAGGCAGTAGACCTCTCCCGGCTCGATGGCCAGGTCGAGTGAATCGAGGGCCTGCGTGGCACCATAGCGCTTGCTGAGCCCGCGGGCCTCGAGAAGGGGCGGTTGTCCCGCTCCCGATTCGGCGGTCTGCATGGATCTCCATCTCTCGCGTTGGCCGCGCCGTCACCGGCGCGGGCGACAAGTCTCCTGCCGGTCTCCGGACCGGCAGTGCGGCTTCGCTACAGACTTTCGCTACAGAGAGATGGGAAGCGGAGGAGCCCGGCTACGGTGGGGGGAGAGATGGGCGGCCCGGGCATTCAGCCGGTGCCCCCGAAGCGCCGGAGCCGGCACGAGACGCGGTTCGATGACGGTCGGCGTCGCCGAGGACACCACGGGGTCCGCCTTGTGCGCCAGTTCGCAGATCGAACACGCCGCCGGGGAATCGGCCGCGTCGTCGTGTGAATGCGTACCCTCCGCGAGGCCGACGACGACGAGCGAAAGGGCGACCAGGACTCCGGACAGCAAGCGCATGCGGCGCCTGGATCGTCCGGCATCGACCTGGTTTGCCATGGCTCCCCTTCCGTCCCGCGGATCGGCGCGCCGGACCGCCCGAGAGCGGCCGCGGCGGCGGCACCTTAGAGAACGCGCGGCACCCGGTCAACGTTGAGCCGCGGGCACCCGCGCGGCACGCGCTGGCGGACGCTCAGCCGCCGAGAGTGCCCGCTTCAGATCGGCCTCCAGGTCCTCACAGGCCTCGATCCCCACGGACAACCGGAGCAGTCCCTCGCCGATCCCCGCCGCCCGGCGGGCGGGTTCATCCATCGACGCGTGCGTCATCGTCCAGGGGTGCGCGACCAGGCTCTCGACGCCACCCAGCGACTCGGCCAGGGCGAAGTACTCGAGCACGTCCACGAAGGCGTCCACCGCCGCCCGTCCGCCGCGCAGTTCGAACGAAACGAGGCTGCCCCACCCCGTCTGCTGCCGCCGCGCGATATCGTGCCCCGGGTGATCGGGCAGGCTCGGGTGATAGACGCGCGTGACGACGTCGCTGCGGTCCAGCAGATCCACGATGCGGAGCGCGTTCGCCTCGTGCATGCAGCTGCGCGCGTGGAGGGTCCGCATTCCCCTGAGCGTCAGATACGAGTCGAACGGAGCCCCCGACACACCCATGACGTTGGTCCACCAGGCGATTTCTTCGAGCAGATCCTCATCCGCGGCGACCACCGCCCCGCCCACCACGTCTCCGTGGCCGTTCAGGAACTTCGTCGTCGAGTGCACGACGAGATCGGCGCCGAACTCCAACGGGCGCTGGTTGACGGGCGAGAGGAAGGTGTTGTCGGCCACGCAGATCGCCCCGATGTCGCGCGCCACTCGCACCCACGCGGCGATGTCGGTGATCCGCAGGCGTGGGTTGCTGGGCGTCTCGATCCAGATCATCCGGGGCCGGAGTCGGCGCGCGAGTTCGAGCGATGCGGACTCCCACGGGTCGATGAACTCGACGCGATACCCGCCACGGTTCGCCTCGGCGGAGAAGAGGCGGTGGCTGCCTCCGTAGCAGTCGCGAGGCGCCAGGAGCAGATCGCCCGCTGAAAGCAGGCGCGTCGACACGGCGATGGCCGACATTCCTGACGACGTGATCACGGCACCGCACCCTCCCTCGAGTTCGGCGATCGTTTCGGCCGCGAGATCCCGCGTCGGGTTGGCTGTGCGGGTGTAGTCGTACTTCGCGTATACGCCCGGCGCGTCGAAGACGAAGTTCGTGGAGAGATGGATCGGTGGCATGACCGCCCGATGGGCGGTGTCGACGCCAAGCCCCGCCCGCACAGCGCGTGTGACGGGGGACGAGGCAACGCGAGCGGCAGAGCGGTGGGTCATGGTGACCTCTCCGAGTCTCGAGTGTACCTCATCGGACTCCGGAGATTCGACACCCTGTGACTGCGGCTACCGCCCCGAAGGGCGGCGGGCGGTTCATCTTCACGGTGGAAGCGAGTCCACCGCAGGAGTTGGCACCTTTGCGGGAATGCCACTTCCCGCAGGTTGCCCCGGCGTCAACGGGCCTGTCCCTCAGCCGGTCTCGATGAGTTGTCGTGCGGGCAGTTTTACGGGAGTGGCCATCGGATGTCAACTAATACGGCGTCCTGTCCCGCTTCCGGGTCCAGCGCTCGAAAGCGTCCCGCGCCCCGTCGGAACGGATCGCACGAGCGGGACGATCCGGCGCTCCTCGGGCGGTCGCAGGCGGCCAACCAACACTTTTGATACACCCAACCATCGGTTTTGACATTGTCGAGAGCCTCACGTGGCTTTCGGTTTTTTCCCTCGTGTGAACCGATCCAGGTCAGGCGTGGATCGTAAGGCGACGGCGGAGAGCAGACGCACGGGGACATGCGACGACCACGGGCCAGATCATACAAGGGCTTGATCGCCATCTGCTGCACGGCGTGGATCGCGGCGAACGGGCGCGTGTCCGCACAGGCGGGCCGCCTGGTGCTAACCGAATCCGGCAGGCACGTAATGCCCGGGCACATCCTCGTTCGCGGCGGCGCGCTGTCTCCGCGAGGGGATGCCAGCCTGTTCTGGAGTGGCGATACGGTCTGGGTCGCATCGACGCGCCACGCCGAGGCACGCGCCGTGTGCCCCGAGAGGATCCGCGCGCCGCTCGGAGCGGCGTTCGTGAGCACCCCGGCGGCGGGAGGAGCGCCCGTCATCGAGATCATCGACGGGGGCATGGCGGGGGCGGATGAGCCGCGGATCATCCGCTTCTCCGATGACCAATGCCGCGCGACCGCCTGGACCGGCCCCGACCCGAGCCTGCCCGCTGCTCGTGACGCGGCCGGCTGGGTGTCCGCCAGCGGGACGGACCGCGGCGGGTCCGACGGAATCCCGACGACGCGGGTCTCGCTCGTGAGGGACGGCGGCACACCCTTCTCCGCGTCGAGCGTGGATCTGCCGATCGCCTGGTCCGACAGCGTGGCCATCTCCGTGTCGAGCGGGCCAAACGGCATCATCGTCTCGTCCCGCCAATTTCCGTTCGCATGGTCGGCCGCGGCGGACGGCAGCGACCGCACACCGGCGGGGCGTATCCCCGCCGGCAACGAAACTTACTACGCGAGCGACCCGTGGATCGGCACGGGCGTGTTCGCCCTCGACTCCGGCTTCGTCCAGGTGCTCGCCGATCTCGCTTCGGACCGGCGTCACCTCGTCTTCTACGACTCATCGGGCGCGTTCAGGCGCCGACGGGTCATCGACGTGCCATTCGGGATTCTCGACACCTCTCCGTACCGGCGGCAATTGCTGGCCGTCCGCCGGACGGACCGCGTCGAGATCCTCACCTACGAATGGACTTGGCAGCCACCCCGGGCCAGGGATTGAACCCGAAACGAAGGAGCGGAACATGCTGACGAAGAAGATCTCGAACTGGATGATCGCCGGCGCGATCATCCTCGGCGTCGCAGCTCTGACGCCGGACACCGTCCAAGCACAGTGGTGTGAGACGTGCGATTCCTTGACGGCTGAGTGTACATCTGACGGTCCGTATCTCAACGACTCGTGCTATAGCGGCGAATGGGGGGGCATTTCGTTTTGTGTTTCGTGGGGCCGCCTGTGGTGTGATCCTCGCATCACGCGCGCCCAGTCCACATCCGTCGGTGCGGACGGCGCGCTCGTGCGAGAGCGAACATTCGCATCGGTAACCTCCGACGCACCCGGGACACCGCAGTCGACGTTCCAACACGTTCGTGACTGCAAGAACCGCATCGTAGCGAGAGCCTACAGTGCGGATGAGGCGGAGGACATGCGTCGCCGGACGGAGTCGATCGTCATCTGAGGCCGCTCGGGCGTTGCCGATGATCGGAGGAAACCGAGGCCCGGGGCTTCTTCCGATCATCGGTGGCTCAGAGTACGGATAGGAGATCGGATCATGATCAAAGCGGTGCTTGCCGCTGTGGCGGTCTTCGCCGCAGCCGAGGGCCTCCCGGCCCAGGAACGTCGCGACACGCTCGTCGCGGTCTCCCGCCTGGCGGTCCCCGACAGTGTGCCCCTCACGTACATTGAGCAGTTGGTTCACGCCGCGGACGGGTCGACGTTCATGCTCGATGCCCGGACGGAGGGCGTGTTGGCGTTCGGCGCGGACGGGGCGTTCCGGCAGCGAATCGGTCGGCGGGGCGAAGGGCCGGGCGAATTGCTTTCGCCGTGGCGTCTCGGGCTGCTGGGGCGCGACACGCTGTGGGTCGCGGATGCGCGGCGCCGCGTCAACCTCTACGATGCTTCGACCGGGGAGAGTCTGGCGGACTTTGGCCCGGCCACATGGGATGCCGCAACGGCGGGTGGCGAGATCGTGCGACCGTTCGCGGCGCTGGCGGACCACAGCATCATGGCCTTCAGGTGGGCGGAGACGGACGCGCTGGCGGAGGTGCTCGCATTTCGCGTCGAGCGGGGGGGCGCTCCAGAAGGCGCTCCGCTTGCGCTTCTGGAGCTTCGGGACCGATCCGTCGCGGCCCCGGTGCCAACGGGAGACGGCAGCCTGCGATTGCGCAATCCGTTTTCTCACAGCGATATGATCGCCGTGGGGCCTGGCGGGCGGCGCGTCGCGGTCATCCGGCGTCCGACGCCAGCGGGCTCGCCAGCGTTTTTCGTCGCGGAGCGGCACGACGTGTTGCGAGGTATCGTGGACACCGTTCAGGTGTCGTACGAGCCGCGCCCCCTCGACGCCGGCGAGATCCGGGCGTGGGCGGAAGATCTCGAGGCCGTGGAGCGGGTGGTCGAACTCGGCGCGTTCCCCAGCCGCGCGGCGGCGGTCGGCGCGGTGATGGAGGCGCTCGACGCGCCCGGCCACTACCCGCCGGTCGAGAATCGCGGGCGGGGCATCATCGACGAGGGTGTGATCATGGACCCGAACGGCGACATGTGGTTTCAGATTCACGACCCGTCCGGTCGGTCGAACGAGTGGATCGTCATCTCCGGGGAGGGTCGCGCGGGCGAGGTGTCGACTGTGGCGGCCCCCGAGGATGCCCGGCTGCTCGCCGTGAGCGGAGACCGGGTGTGGGCAGAGGTGCGCGATGCGTTCGACGTGCCCGCGGTTCAGGTACTACGGGTCAGGCGCGCCGGCGGATGACCGCATGATTCGTTACGCCGGTGTCCGCACGGCCCTCGCCGCGAGCCTCGCGTTGGCCCTGCTTGCGCCCATGGTTACCGCGCAGGAGCCCGGCGCGCGGCTGACGGGGATCCTTCTGTCGGAGGGCGACGGTGCGCCGGTGGACGGGGCGGTCGTGTCCGTCGACGGTCCCGACGGCGTTGTCGTGTGGGAGACGCTGTCCAACTCGAGCGGCGCGTTCAGCCTGCCGCTGCCGCCTCCGGGCACGTACCGCGTGCGGGTGTCGCGCATCGGCTACGAGTCGTGGACCTCCGGCCCGGTCCGCATCGACTCCGCCCAAGCGACCGGCCCCTTGCGCCTCGAGGTCCCGGTGCGGGCGGTGCCGCTCCCGGAACTGATGGTCACGGAGCAGACCGACTGTCCCACCACGCCCGAGGAGCGGCGGCGTGCGTTCGAACTTTACGAATCGGTTCTCCCCGCCCTCGTCTCGATGTCGGCCGAAGAGGTCTTCGACTCTCTGGTCGTTCGGCTGGATCGACCGGTCAGGGTGTGGAGACGCGGCAGCTTCCGATATGTGCAGGACACAGTAACGGTTGTCGTGCCGAAGGCCCTGAACAACGCGGCGCCGACACACCTCGAGGCGTTCGGGTACGCGGAGGCGGTCAACGACTCAACCACCACCTTCTACGCCCCTGACGGAGAAGCGCTGGCGTCGCCGGGCTTCCTCGCGACGCATTGCCTCAGCACCACGAAGGCAGAGGATGAGGTCACCGCGGGGCTGTCCTTCCAGCCCAGGCTCGACCGCGATGTGGTCGATGTCCAGGGCGTCCTGTGGATCGATACGGTCGCCGTTGAACCGCAGAAGTTGGAGTTTAGGTATACCTCCTTGCGTCCGTTCTTGCGGAGATACCTGCTGCCGAACCTGGAGAGTCATGTACTATCGCGGCGCCAGGAGGAACTGGGGCGTCGCGTCAGGTTCCACGCGATCGAGTTGATCGAGTCGGACTACGGCGGCGCCCTCCACTTCGAGCGAATCGAAGGTGGTGGGTGGCTTGTGCGCGAGTGGAGGATCGTTCGCCCACGCCTTGCCATCTTCTTTCGTAGCGACGTCGTCCTCGGAGCGTACGTCCAGCCGAAGGCTGTTCCGCTAACGCACAGCGGCAGAATCCTCGCGATCTTCCGGTCGCAGCGGGACAAAGGTGGACGTTGACCGCGCCCGCATCCATCGGCGCGGCCTTCGTCGCGAGCTTCGCGCTGGGCCTGCTTGCGCCCGCGGTCGCCGCTCAGGAGCCCGTCGCGCGGCTGACGGGCATCCTCATGTCCGAGGGCGACGGCGCCCCGGTGGACGGGGCAGTCGTGTCGGTCGATGGTCCCGACGGCGTCGTCGTCTGGGAGACGCTGTCGAACGCCAGCGGCGCGTTCAGCCTGCCGCTGCCGCCGCCGGGCAGTTACCGCGTGCGGGTGTCGCGCATCGGCTACGAGTCTTGGATCTCCGGCCCGGTCCGCATCGACTCCGCGCAGGCGTCCGGCCCGCTGCGCCTTGAGGTCCCGGTGCGGCCGGTGCCGCTCCCGGAACTGATGGTCACGGAGCAGACCGATTGTCTGACGACGCCCGACGAGCGGCGGCGGGCGTTCGCACTCTACGAGTCCGTCCTTCCGATCCTGGACTCAATGGCCACCGCCGAGACTCACGACTCTCTGCTTGTGCGGCTGGAACGGCCGATCAGGATTTGGAATCGCGGCAGGTTCCGCCGTGCACGGGACACCGTCACCGTCATGGTGTCGGAGGCGCTCCCCAACGCGTCGCCGAGACATCTGGAGACGTACGGGTACGGCGACATAGTTGGTGATTCGATGACCACCTTCTACGCCCCGGACGGTGCCGCGCTGGCGTCGCCGGGGTTCCTCGCGACGCACTGCTTGAGCACAGCCGAGGTCGGGACCGGGGCCGAGGTCGCGGCGCTGGCGTTCGAGCCGAGGCCCGGCCGGGAGGTCGTCGACGTCAAGGGCGTGCTGTGGATCGACACGGTGGCCAACGAACCGCGGGAACTGGCGTTCAACTACACGTCGCTGCGGCCGTTCCTCCGGCGATACCTGGTTCCGCCGCTGCGGGACTACCACGAAAGTCCTACCGCCCGCCGCACCAGGGTTGGCACCATCGGCGTCGAGGAGTCTCGTTTCGGGGGACAACTTCGCTTCGAGCGTGTTGCCGGTGATCGTTGGCTGATCCGCGAGTGGCGGATGCTCAGACCGCGCCTCGCGTCTCGCACTTTCTCGGCCCCGCGCACGGGGACCACCGTCTTGCCCCTCGCAGTGCCCGTCGAGTACAGTGGAGAGGTGCTTGCGTTGTTCCGCCGCACCGACCGTTCTCCTCAATGACCGGCGTTGCGGACTATACGCATGGAAAGCCGCAATGACCGCGATTGCCGTTGACGGTTCGGCCATAATCGTCATGATAACCGATCTGACAATAGATGAACCTCATTTAGCCAGGAATATTATAAATCGGAATAAGAACAGGCTGAAATCCAACAATTGAAAATCTGCCAGTATAGTTGACGCCGAACTCGAGGTTTCCCTGATTTACGCGCTGAGGCCTCTATAACAGTCCCGGCATACCGAAAAGCTCCTGGTTCACGCGAAACGCTTATGACTTCCGAATTAACCCCACTGCGGCGCCATGCTTCGCTTGTGGAAGACCCCGGCCGATGGCTGATCCTCGATGGGAGGATTGCCCGCCCCGGTCGCCCTCTTCGGAGTTCGGGGAGATTCGAATGATCAACATCGTTGCGGATTCCTCGTACGACGCCGCATCTATCGAGAATGCAGTCGATGGTCCGGCCCGCATCGTCACCGATATCGGCAGCCTGGCAAGCGATGACGTCGGCGTCGGCTGTCTGATTCTGGGGTGCCGCGCGCGGAACCTGGCACGGTGGGTCGGGCCGTTGGAGAAGATCAGGGCTGACTGGCCCGGAGTCCCCGTCATCGTGGTCACGGATCCCGACCCCGAGGTCGCTATCCAGCTAGGCGGCATCGCAGTGTCCGCCGTCGTGTGGCTTGAGGATCTCCCGAACATGCTCCACTCCGCCATCCAGGCCGCGTGCGCAGAGGATCACGGGCTCCGCCTGGCCCGGGACGTCGAGGAATCGACCCTGTCTCCGTCCCTTCGCTCGGCCCTGGGGCACGGCCTGAGGGCGGCGACTACGGACCGGCCGGTTCGCAGCGTGCGGGAGTGGGCGTCCGCCGTTCGCTACTCTCACGTCACGCTGTCTCAGGAGTTTCGGAAGAGTGTCGCGGGACGCACGACCCTCGCCCGGTTCCTTCGCGCGCTCGTGATTCTCCGGGCCCACGAGCTGCGGTCGTCCGGTCTTGTCTGGGACCGCGTGGCCGGACGTCTGTGGATCCCCCGACCTACGCTCCACCGCCAGTCGATGAGGTGGCCGGGGCGGACGCTCGCTGAGCTGGCAGCCACATCCCGCCAACACCTGCTCGCACAGTTCGCGTGCGATTTTGCGCGTCCGCTCCTGGCCGAGCGGACCGGAGCCAGTCGGCGGGCGAGAACCGGTTAGTACGGCGTCTTGTCCTGTGTTCGGGTCCAGCGCTCGAAGGCGTCCCCCGCCCTGGCGGCGGGGATCCGCACAAGCGAGACGATCCGGCGCTTCTCGGGCGGCAGTGAGAACTCGTCGTAGATGTCTTCGTCGCTGAACCGGATGCGCGCCGCGTCCTCACGGGTGTTTGCGTAGTACACGCGGCGAATCCGGCTCCAGTAGATCGCTCCCAGGCACATCGGGCACGGTTCGCAGCTCGCGTAGATCTCGCAGCCACCGAGATCGAACGTGCCCAGCAGCTCGCAGGCCTTTCGAATCGCCCGGATTTCGGCGTGGGCCGTGGGATCGTTGTCCAGCGTGACCCGGTTCGTCCCCTCCGCTACGATCTCGCCGTCCTTCACGACGACGGCGCCGAACGGCCCGCCGCCCTCCTCCACGCTGCGCTCGGACAGGTCGATGGCCCGCTGCATGAATTTCATGAATTCGTCATCCATCGCGACGCTCGTTTCGCCAGGGCGTGTGCGCTCGACTCCGGCCGGCCGCCATACGGCGGTCGACTCCCGGAGCACTCCCCGAATATACTCAGCCGGTCCCGTCCCCGGCTTTCGGCAGGGGGCCCCTCGTTCCCTAACCCCGCGGCGAGCACGATTGACGAACTCGAAGAGTGTTGGTCCGCCCCGGCGGCGTCCGCGAGATCTCACGGTCGACCTCGGGCTCATGGCGACCGCGATCATCTGGGGCATCAACTTCTCCGTTGTGAAGGTCGTCCTGCGCGAATTCGAGCCGCTTGCGTTCAACGCCCTCCGCTTCCCCTTCGCGGCGCTGGCGGTCTGGTTCCTCCTCCGGGCCACGGGGCGCCCGGTTCTCCCTCCGCGGAGCGAGTGGGTGCGGATCCTGGGACTCGGTGTGGTGGGACATGTGATCTTCCAGGCCACGTTCATCTACGGGATCGATCTGACGCTGACCGGGAACGCCGCGCTGCTCCTTTCCACGAGTCCCGTGTGGGTGCTCCTGATCGCGTCCGCGCTCGGGCGGGAGCGGTTCAGCCCCGCGATCCTCCTGGGCGTCGTCGCGACTCTCGCCGGGATGGCGATCCTCATCACGGGCGGTACGCAGGAGGTCGGAGGCGCCGGCATCGGCGATCTGCTCGTCCTCGGGGCCGCCCTCTCCTGGGCGTCCTTCACCGTCTTCGGGCGGCGCATCACGAAGCGCCGCGGGGCGCTGGAGGTGACGGCGTGGACGCTCTGGGCCGCCCTTCCCGTCATCGTCGGCATGGGGATCCCGGATCTGATGCGCGTCGACTGGAGTTCGATCCCCGTGGGGATATGGTTCGCGACGGCCTACACGGGCGTCTTCGGGATCGCCATTGCCTACCTGCTCTGGTCGCGGGGCATGAAGACGATCGGACAGAGCCGGACGGCGGTGTACCAGAACCTCGTCCCGGTGATCGCGCTGGCAACGGCGTGGATGTGGCTGGAAGAGACGCCCACGGTGCAGCAACTGGCGGGCGCCGCCGTCATTCTCTCCGGCATCGCGGTGGCGCGCGGCCTCGCCGGGCGTGGGCGCCGACGCGCGCCGTGATTGCACGGGACGGAACCCCGGCGCCCGGAGCGACGCGAACGGATAACCGGGCGTAGCGGCCGCGGCCGGCAGACTCGCGGCGGTATCCGGCGGCGGCCTACCTTGGACCCCATGTCCGACCAGCGCAGCGTAGCCGGGATCGTGTTGGCCGCCGGGTCTTCGACCCGCATGGGGCGCAACAAGCTCCTGCTGCGCGTGGGCGGGGAGACGCTCGTGCGCCACGCCGTCCGCGTCGCGGGTGAGGCCGGCCTCGACCCGGTCATCCTCGTTACGGGACGCTTCCGCGACGCAGTCGAACGGGAGGTCGAGGACCTCGCCTGCGCACCGGTGTTCAATCCCGACCACGAGACGGGTATCCAGACGTCCGTGGCCTGCGGGGTCGCCGCGGCGCCGGCGGCGTGCGGGGCCGCCCTCGTGATGCTCCCCGACATGCCCTTCGTGACCGCGCGCATGGTGCGCACGCTGGTGGAACGCCGCGCGGAGACCGGCGCACCGCTCATCGTGTCCCGCTACGGGGGCGAGGTCAATGCGCCGCCGATCCTCTACGGCCGCAGCCTGTTCGGCGAGATCTCCCGCATGCGGGCGGGGTGCGGGCGGGAAGTCGTTCGACGGCACCACGACCGGGCGTCTCTGGTGGATTGGCCGGCTGACCGGCTGAGAGACCTCGACCGGCCGGACGAATACGAGTCCGTGCGGCGGGAACTCTCGGGGGCCGGCTCCCGCTCCGGGGACGTGCCGTGAATCGCAGCCTGCTCGATCTCGCCGCGCGGCTGACTTCCGAGCGCCAGCCCTACGCGCTCGCCACGGTCGTGCGGAGCGAGCGCCCCACGAGCGGCAAGCCGGGCAACATGGCGCTGATCTCGGCGGACGGCGTCATGCATGGCTGGATCGGCGGCAGTTGCACCCGTTCGGAGGTGGTCCGCCACGCGCTGGAGACGCTGGATCAGGGGGAGCCCAGGCTCCTCGCCTTCGGGTCGAGTCCCGGACGCCCGGACGATCTCGTCCCCGTGCCCATGTCCTGCAGCAGCGGAGGGAAGGTGGAAGTGCACGTGAACCCGGTTCTTCCGGCTCCCGTCCTCATCGTGGCGGGGCGTTCGCCCGTCGCCCTCGCGCTGGTGCGCCTCGGCGGCGCGATGGGATATGCGACCGTGGCCGAGGCTTCAGAAGAGGCTGCCGAAGGTGAGGCGCTGGCGGCAGCGGCCGACGAGGTCGTGGACGATCTGGCGGCGACCGCGGCGCACTACGCCGAACGACCCCGCGGCTGGAAGCTGTACGGGGTCGTCGCCACCATGGGACGGCGAGACGAGCGCTCGCTCGCGGAGTTGGCGGCGGCCGCCCCGGACTACCTGGGCGTGATCGCCTCCCCCACCCGGATGGAGTCCGTGCGCCGCGTCCTGGCCGCGCACGGACTCGACGAGGCCGAGATCGCGCGAGTTCGGGGGCCCGCCGGGCTGAATATCGGCGCCGAGAGTCCGGAAGAGATCGCCGTCAGCATCCTCGCCGAAATCGTCCAACTCGAGGCGCAACCGAAGGAATCGGGGGCGGTCGGATCCGGTGACGCCGCCGCGGAAGATGCGGCGACCGCGGCGCGAGCCGAGGACCAGGCGACCGATCCCGTGTGCGGCATGACCGTCCCGGTGGCGGGTTCTCCGTCCTCGGTCTTCGAGGGGGAACCCGTCTACTTCTGCTGCGAGGGCTGCCGAGCCCGATTCGAAGCCTCGCCGGAGGCGTACCTCCAGGAAGAAACGACGAGGGGGTGAAATTGAAGACCGTACTGAAGGTCGCCGCACACGTCGTGGTGATCGCATTGCTTTACTTGATGTTCTCGTTCTCGTTGTTCCTCGGACTGCAGGTCAATACGACCTACGGGAACATCGGCATGGTCGTATCGATCGGTGCCATCATCGCCTACGTCCTTCTGGTTCGTCACCGACGGCCCGTGCGGGTGACCATGGAGGATGAAGGCCCATGAGAATCGAAGAAGGGTTCACGATTGACGCGCCGGCCGACGAGGTGTGGGCGATCCTCTCCGACCCCCGGCAGCTCTCGCAACTCCTGCCCGGGGCGGAAATCACGGAGCGGATCGACGATACGACCTGGGACGGCGCCATGACGGTCAAGGTCGGACCCCTCGTCGCCGCCTATACCGGGACCGTATCCTTCATACTGAACGAAGAAGAGCGATCCGCGGTCATCCGCGCGCTGGGCCAGGGCAAGGCCGGCATGGGCACCGCCGAGATGACGATGAACAGCCGGGTGGCGGCGCTCGCCGATGGCGGATCCGAGGTGACGATGGCGTCCAAGGTGACCGTCACCGGGATCCTCGCACAGCTCGGCCGCGGCATGACTCAGGTCGTCTCCAGGAAGATGCTACAGGAGTTCGTCGGACGACTCACCAACGCGCTTGAGAACCGGGCAAAGGAGGCAGGGCCATGATCCCCCCGCAGTTCGACTACCACGCGCCGGGCGGACTGGACGAAGCGCTCGGCCTGCTCGGTGAGCTCGACGACGCGAAGGTGATGTCGGGCGGGCAGAGCCTCCTCCCGATGATGAAGCTTCGCCTCGCTTCTCCCGCGAACATCATCGACATCAGCCGCATCTCCGGGCTCGATACGATCGAGGAGCGGGACGGCTTCCTCCGCATCGGCGCGCTCGTGACCGAGACGCAGCTCGAGGAATCCGCGGCCGTCGCGGAGCGCTATCCGATCCTGCTCGACACCGCCCGCGTGATCGCCGACCCGCTCGTGCGCAACCGCGCCACGGTGTGCGGCAACATCGCCCACGGCGACCCCGCGAACGACCACCCGGCGACGATGCTCGCGCTGCGCGCCCACGTCGTCGCCACCGGACCGAATGGCGAGCGCACGATCGACATCGACGACTTCTTCCATGGCCTCTTCATGACCGCCCTGGGGGAGGACGAGATCCTTACCGAACTCCATATCCCGGTGCCGCCGGCCGGCAGCGGCGGCGCCTACGTGAAGCTGGAGCGCAAGGTGGGCGACTACGCCGTGGCCGGCGTTGCCGTGCAACTCACGCTGGACGACGACGGGGTGGTGACGAAGGCCGGCGTCGGGCTCACGAACCTGGGCTTCGCCCCCATCCGCGCGACGGCCGCCGAAGAGACGCTTCTCGGCGCGGACTTCGTTCCGGCGGGCGGGCTGCGCGGCGCCATCGAGAGGGTCCGCGACGCGATCACGAAGGCCCCCGACGCGGACGAGGTCATCGCGGCCGCCGCGCAGGCCGCCGCCGACATGACCGAACCGGTGGAGGACCGGCGCGGCTCCGTCGAATACAAGAGGAACATGGCTCGCGTGCTCACGGCGAGGGCCATCCGCAAGGCGCTCGCGCGCGCCGGGGCCGGAGGGTAGAGCGATGGCGACACATCAGATCAGCGTCACCGTGAACGGCGAGGCGCAGGCGGCCGAGGTCGAGGCGCGCATGCTGCTCGTCCACCTGATCCGCGACGAACTGAGGCTCACCGGCACCCACATCGGCTGCGACACGACCCACTGCGGCGCCTGTACCGTGTTGCTCGACGGGCAGCCGACGAAATCGTGCACCGTCCTCGCCGTGCAGGCCGACGGGGCCGAGATCGCGACCGTCGAGGGGCTCGCCGGCGCCGACGGCATGCACGCGCTGCAGGAGGGCTTCTGGGAGAAGCACGGCCTCCAGTGCGGCTTCTGCACGCCCGGCATGCTGATGACCGGCGCGGCCCTCCTCGAGGCGAACCCGAACCCGAGCGAGGCCGAGATCCGCGAGGCGATCTCCGGCAATCTCTGCCGCTGCACCGGCTACGTGAACATCGTGAAGGCGGTGCAGTACGCCGCCGAGAAGATGGGCGCCGCCGCCGAAACCGCGAACGCCGCGACCGACGGGGAGGACAGCTGATGGCACCGAAGACTTCCGCCGACATCTGCGGCATGGGGCACTCCATGAAGCGCAAGGAGGATCCGCGCTTCCTGCAGGGCAAAGGCAACTACATCGACGACATCGTCCTCCCCGACATGCTGTGGCTCGACATCGTCCGCAGCCCGATCGCCTACGGGAAGATCAAGAGCATCGACTCGAGCAAGGCGCTGGAAGTCCCCGGCGTGCTCGCCGTCCTCACCGGCAAGGACCTCGAGGCGTACAATTTGCACTGGATGCCGACGCTGATGTCGGACACCCAGATGGTGCTCCCCACGGACACCGTCATGTACCAGGCGCAGG
>NZ_CANPVO010000043.1 GCF_947581785.1 Candidatus Palauibacter polyketidifaciens
CCAGTCCTCCATCATCACGTCCCTGTCGAGCTGCCGCTGCATCTCCCGGCCCTCGTCGTCGTTGCCCGGATAGCCGCCCAGGGGAGTGAGCGCGTCCGGCCCCAGCGCCACGAAATCCGCAGCGGCGAACCTGCGCACCACATCTTCGATGTAGGGGTTCAGGCCGCGATTCTCGTGAATGACCAGGACCGCGGGCATGGGCTCCGTCGCGCCGGCGGGCACGGCCAGGTAGCCGCGCATGGTGCCCGATCCGCTCGGCGACGGGTAGGTGACGTACTCCTGCCGGATCCGGGCATCGTCCCGCGCAACGTGCCGCGCCCATGCGTAATTGGGACGAAGGGCCTGGAGGACCGCGACAGCGGCGGCGCCGCTGCCCAGCACCTTGCCGGCCCCCTCCAGGAAGTCTCGCCGATGGATGTAGCCGTGTACGTAGCCATCGAAGAGGGCCAGCACCTCCTGGGGGAAATCGCTTGCCTTCTTTCGCGCCGTCATGGGGAGTCCTCCTTTGGTGTCACCCGAACCTATCACGCTTTGCCACCGACTGCGGGCTGCGGCTATCGTTGCGGCTCGCTAGCCTCGTCCAGCCTATTCCGCCGCCGCGCCCGGCGCGAGCGGCTGTCGAAGATACCCATGACCGACAACACGAACACGGATTCCACCGCCGATTCGGGGCATCCGCCCGGGCTGATGGAGAAGCTCGTGTCCCTCGCCAAGCGGCGCGGGTTCGTCTTCCAGTCCTCCGAGATCTACGGCGGCGTGGGGTCCGTCTACGATTACGGCCCGCTCGGCATCGAGCTCAAGAACCGCATCCAGGATCTCTGGTGGCGCGAGATGGTGTACCGCCACCCGAACATCGTCGGGCTCGACGCGGGGATCCTCATGAACCCCGAGGTGTGGGTCGCGAGCGGACACGTGGGTGCGTTCACGGACCCGCTCGTCGAGTGCCGGAGCTGTCACCGCCGCTTCCGCGCGGACGACCTCCCGCAACTGGAGGCGGGAAAGCCCGAGGCGCAGCAGTGTGCGGTGTGCGGGACTACGGGACAGTGGACGGACCCCCGTCAGTTCAACCTCATGTTCAAGACGTTCATGGGAGTGGTGGAGGACGAGGCCTCGACCGTCTACCTGCGGCCGGAGACGGCGCAGGGGATCTTCGTCAACTTCCGGAACGTGCAGGAGTCGGTGCGCCAGAAGGTCCCGTTCGGGATCGCGCAGGTGGGGAAGGCGTTCCGCAACGAGATCACGCCCGGGAACTTCATCTTCCGCACGCGCGAATTCGAGCAGATGGAGATGCAGTTCTTCTGCGCGCCGGGGACGGAGGACGAGTGGTTCGAGACGTGGAAGGAACGGCGCATGGCGTGGGTCGAGACGCTGGGCATCCGGCCGGAGCGGCTGCGCTATCACCGCCACGGGCCGGATGAACTCGCCCACTACTGCAGGGACGCGTCGGACATCCAGTACCGGTTCCCGTTCGGGTGGCAGGAGTTCGAGGGGATCCACAACCGGACGGACTACGACCTCGGGCGCCACCAGGAGCACTCGGGGAAGAAGCTGGAGTACTTCGACCAGCCGGCGAACCGGAAGTACGTGCCGTTCGTGATCGAGACCTCGGCGGGACTCAGCCGCACCCTTCTCGTCGTGCTGGCCGACGCCTACGACGAGGAGGACGTCGGGGGCCAGCAGCGCGTTGTGCTGCGGCTCAAGCCCGCGCTGGCGCCCTTCCACGCGGCGGTCTTCCCGCTCGTGAAGAAAGACGGGATGCCGGAGATCGCCGAGAAGCTGGCGGCCGATCTGCGGGGGCAGTTCAACGTCATGTACGACATTGCGGGGTCGATCGGAAAGCGGTACCGGAGGCAGGACGAGGCGGGAACGCCGTTCTGCCTGACCATCGATGGCCAGACGCTCGAGGATGAGACGTGCACGGTGCGCGATCGGGATTCGCTCGAGCAGACGCGCGTGCCGCTGTCGGGCGTCGCGGCGTGGCTCGGCGCCGCGATCGGCGGCGCCTGATCGGGCGGGGCGCGCGTGCCGTTTCGCGTAGCGGAGATCCGTGACCGGGCCCAACGCCTGCAGAGCGCCCTGGCGCGCGCTCGGTACCGGCTCCGCAGCGGGCTGGACGAGCGGTCCTCGATCGCGTCGCTGTACGGGCAACACCGATTTCTCCGCAGCCCCGGAGTGCTTCAGGCGATTCAGCGCGACCTTTCGGAGGCGCACGGAGATGAGCGCCGACGCCTGAAGACGCTCTTCAACTGGGTCGCGGGCCAGCAGATCGAGGCCGAACTCGCCCCGCTGGAAGACGAACTGCGGTTGTGGGAGACCGGGACGACCGTCTCCCTCGCCGAGCGGGAGATCCCGCTGAGACGCGTCCCGGACTGGATCGTCCGCGCGGAGGATCGGGGCGAGCGGCTGGGGTGGGAGGCGGCGCGCCACCGCCGGATCGAAGAGGCCGCGGCGCTCCGGCTCGATGTCGTGCACCGGGGACGCGAGGCCGTGGTTCAACTCGGCCTCGGGGAGTACTACGAGGCGCGGGAGCGGCTGGCCGGCCTGGACCTGCAGCGCCTGGAGCGCGATGCGAGGGCGATCCTCGAGGGGACGGAAGCACGCTACCGGCGGATGTTCGCCGCAGAGGCGGAGGCTCGCCTCGATCTGCGCGAGGGGCCGCCTTCGCGGGCCGACGCGCGTTGGCTGATGGGGATGCGCCGGCTCGGGCGGCACTTCGAGATCGAGCCGTTCGCCGCGAATCTTCGCCGCGCCATCGAAGTCATGGGGCTCGGCCGGGTGTTCGATCGCTCCGTGCGCATCGACATCGACCGGCGGCGGCTCAAGGATGAACGGTCGTTCACGGCGGTCATCGACGTGCCCGGCGACGTGCGGCTCGTCGTGTGTCCGCTGGGCGGCTGGATCGACGCGCGCCGCCTGCTCCACGAAACGGGACACGCGCTACACTACACGCACGCGTCCGCCGCGCTCTCGTGGGAGGAGCGGGTGCTGGGCGACGATTCGATCGGCGAGTCCTTCGGGCTTGTGTTCGACTCGCTGACACTTGATCGCGTCTGGGTCGAATCCGCGACGGGGCTCAAGGGCGACGCGCTGGAGGATTATCGGCAACTCGCGGGCTTCCTCAGGCTCTACCGTCTGCGCCGGGACGCCGCGCGGTTTCTCTGGGAGCTGGAGCTGGCCCGGGCGCAGCGGCCCGGCGAACAGGCCGATCGATACGCCGCGCTGCTGAGCGAAGCGACCGGGTTCGCGCACCATCCGGGCACCTACCTCACGGATCATCGCCGTGGCTTCCAGGCCGCGCGGCGCCTGCGGGGCTGGATGCTCAGCTCGATTATCATCGATCGCCTGAACAAGCGCTTCGGGGCCCAATGGCACCGCACGGGCGCGGCGGGCAAGTTCCTGCTCGAGGTGCTCTCGGCCGGCCGGCGCGAAGACGCCGCACAGCTCGCCCCCCAGTTCGGCGTGGAGGGGCTGACGCCCGAGATGTTGCTCGCGCGCGTCGAACGCTGGCAGTGAGCGGACGGCGGTGAGCGGGCTGCGCTGGCCCGGCAGGTTCGCGCTGGGCGCGGCGGCCGGGCTCGCAGGCGCCGCGTGGTGGCTGGCCATGACGCGCCGCAACGAGGCGCTGGTGCGGCCGCCCGTTCGGGACGGCTCCGGCGAGGCGCTCCCCGGCGGAGTCATCGAGTACTCCGACGGCGAGAAGGTCGAGTACATCGATGCCGGGTCGGGGGATGCGCTCGTATGGGTCCCCGGCGCGGACGGACCGAAGGAGACGTTCCGCTATCAGCTGCCGAGCTTCGCCAGGCGCCATCGCGTCGTATGCGCGGATCTGCGGCGTGAGTTTACGACGACCGATGGCTTCGACCGCCTGGTCGACGATGTGGCCGAACTCGTCGCCGCGCGCGACGTCGAGCGCTTCGTGCTCATCGGGACGAGCCTCGGGAGCGCGATCACGATGCGCTTCGCGAGCCGGTTTCCGGAGCGTCTGCGGGGGATCGTGCTGTGCAACCCGCTGGCGCGCGTCTCCTACCGCCACGTCGGCTTCAACCGGGCCGCGCTCATCCCTCTCGCCATGCTGACGACCCGCTATCTCCCGACGGAACTCTCCCGCGGTCTGGCGCGGGTCTGGAGCCGTCTCGGCGTCTGGATCTTCGACGACTCGCCGGGTCGGGACGCCCTGATCGAGTACGCGCTCTTCACCGGGCCGCGCACCGTCCGCCCCACCGTCTCCGACCGCCGCGTGTCGGGCCTGCGGCGGGTGGATCTGCGAGCGGACCTGCCGGACATCGCGCTGCCTGCGCTCGTGGTGAAGGGCCCACGCGACGAGTATTGTCCGGTGGACTGGGCGCGCGAGATCACCGAACTGCTGCCCGCTGCCGAGTACGTCCCCATTCGCGGCACCGGACACTGCTCGCACATTTCGCGCCCCGGCGCCTTCAATGAGACACTGGACGATTGGCTCCGGCGGCTCCCGGCGCGCGCGGAAGAGGAAGAAACGTCAGTCGAGAGAGGCGACGCATGACGAATCCCGTCTTCAGTTCCCGGGCCGCGATGATGCTGGCCATGCTCGGGATGGCCGTCGGAACCGGCAACATCTGGCGCTTCCCGCGCATCGCGGCCTCCAACGGGGGCGGCTCGTTCCTCGTCGCGTGGGTCGTCTTCCTCCTCCTCTGGTCCGTGCCCCTGATCCTCACGGAGTTCGCCACCGGCAAGGCGGCGCGCTCCGGCCCGATCGGCGCCTTCACGAAGCTGGCCGGGAAGCAATACAGCTGGATGGGCGCGTGGATCGCCTTCGTCTCGACCGCGATCATGTTCTACTACACGGTCGTGATGGGATGGACGCTCCGGTATCTGTTCGGAGCCGTCACCCGGACCGTGCCCACCGCCCCCTGCGAGGCCGGTGCCGCGACCTGCGTGGGGCCGCAGGAATACTGGGACGGTTTCATCGGTTCCGGATGGCCGATCCTGACGCACGCCCTCGCGATCGCGCTCGCGGTGATGGTGGTGCTGCGCGGCGTGAAGGGGATCGAGCGCGCCGCGCGTTTCCTCATTCCGAGTCTGCTCCTCCTCGTCCTGGCGCTGACGATCCGGGCGGTCACGCTCCCGGGCGCGAGTGCGGGTCTCGCGTTCCTCTTCACCCCCGACTGGGCGATGCTGGGCAACGCCTCGATCTGGCTCGAGGCCCTTACACAGAACGCCTGGGACACCGGGGCGGGCTGGGGGCTGATCACGGCGTACGCGATCTACATGAAGAAACGCGAAGACACCACGCTGAACGCCTTCATGCTGGGCTTCGGGAACAACTCCGTGTCGCTGCTGGCCGGGATCATGGTGCTCTGCACGGTGTTCGCGATCCTGCCCAACGCGGCGGACCAGATCGTGGGGGCCGGGAACGAGGGCCTCACCTTCATCTGGGTGCCGCAACTCTTCGGTCTCATGCCGGGCGGCTCCGTGTTCATGGTCCTCTTTTTCCTCGCGCTCGTCTTCGCTGCCTGGAGCAGCCTCATCGCGATGATCGAGATGGCCAGTCGCGTCCTCACCGACGCGGGCATCGCGCGGAAGCGGGCCGTGCTGACGATCGGCGGTCTCGGGCTGGTCCTCGGACTCCCGTCGGCGATCTGGATCGAGGTCTTCCGGAACCAGGACTGGGTGTGGGGCGTCGGACTGATGCTCAGCGGCCTCTTCTTCTCGGTCATGGTCATGCGGCACGGCGTGGACCGCTTCCGCAGGCGGCTCGTGAACAGCGAGGGGAGCGATCTCGTGGTCGGGCGCTGGTGGAACGTCGTCATTCGGCTCGTCGCCGTGCAGTCGGTCGTGATCATGGTCTGGTGGCTGTGGCAGGCCGTCGACTTCAACGACCTCGCCGGGTCGTTCACGCTCTTCTCCGAGTTCAACGCCGGGACGGTGCTCATCCAATGGGCGATCGCGATCGCCGCCTTCCTGGGCCTCAACCGCTGGCTGGCCGCCAACGCGGCGGGCTCGGCGGCTTCGGGGGAAAAAGCCTGACGGGGGCGGCGACCGTCCGATCGCGCGGTGAACTTCAGCGGTGAACTTCAACCGGTTCGAGACGGCGGCCCGCCGCATGTGGCACGAGATCCCCGCGGCGGCGCGGGACGGAGTCGACGGGTTGACGATCGAGCCGGAGGCCGCAAGCCATCCGGATTTCGGCTGGGTGTACACGATGGGGGAGTGCCTCACGGAGGCGTGGCCGAGCGGCGCCGGCGGGGACGGCGATGTCCGCTCGGAACTCGTCCTCTACCACGGCTCCTTCCGGGCCCTCGCGGGCGAGGATCCCGACTTCGACTGGGAGGGCGAGCTGTGGGAGACGATCCTGCACGAACTGCTGCACCACCGGGAATCGGCCGCCGGTGAGGCGGGTCTGGATGCCGTGGACTGGGCGCACGAACAGAATCTGCGCCGGCTCGCGGGGGAGCCGTTCGATCCGGACTTCTTCCGGGCGGTGCCGTCCGGCCCGGACGGCGTCGTGAGGCTGGAATCAGAGTTGTTCGTCGAGTCGACCGTAGCGGAACGCGCGGAGGAGGCGGTCTTCGAATGGCGCGGGCGGCGCTACGCCGTGGAAGCGCCGGCCTCGGCGGTCCGCGCGTTCGTGGAGGTGTCGAATCTGGCGGCGGGACGGCTGTGCGTCGTCGTGAGCCGCCGCCGTCCGTGGTGGCGTTTCGGACGCGGAGGCCGCCGGGCCGTGGAACTCACCAGCCCGGCCCACCCCTTGCCCGCGAAGGACGGCTAGGGCCGTGCCGCTGTTCGGCAGCTTCCGGATCGGACGCTGGTTCGGTTTCCCCATCCGGATCGACTATTCGTGGTTCCCGATCGCCGCGCTCGTGATCTGGACCTTCACCACGCGCGAATTCCCGCGGGCGCTGCCCTTCTATCCCTCCTCCACGTACCTCGCGATGGGAACGGCGGCGGCGCTCCTCTTCTTCCTCTCCGTGCTCCTGCACGAACTGGGTCACGCCCTGGCGGGCCGGGCGCGGGGCGTGGAGGTCGAACACATCACGCTCTTCATCTTCGGCGGCATCGCGCAGGCGCGCGACGAGGCGCGGCGTCCGCTGGACGAGTTCCTGCTCACCGCCGCGGGTCCCCTCGCGAGCCTGGCGCTGGCCGGCGCGTTTCACGGAGGGTGGGTGGCGGCGGAAGCCTGGGCGGCCCCGGCGCCGGTCGTCACGGTGCTCGAGTTCCTGGCGCTTCTCAACCTAGTGCTCGCCGTCTTCAACATGATCCCCGGCTTTCCGCTCGACGGCGGGCGGATCTTCCGCTCCATCGTGTGGGCGGTCACCGGAGATCTCGTCAAGGCGACCCGGTGGGCGACGCACGGGGGGCGACTGTTCGGCGGCGCGCTCATCGTCCTCGGGCTCTTCAACCTGAGCCGCGGGCAGTTCATCTCCGGCGTGTGGGCGGCCTTCATCGGATGGTTCGTGGTGAATGCGGCCTCGTCGAGCCTGCGGCACTTCGAACTCCGCACGCTCCTGCGCCGGATCCCGGTCGCGACGATCATGAACCCCCGGCCCCGCATGATCGAGGCGACGTTGCCGGTCGAACGGGCGATATCCGAATACTTTCTACGCGGCGGGGAGGAGGCGTATCCGGTGTCGCGCGACGGGGATCTGATCGGGGTTGTCGAGACGCGGGCCGTTTCCGCGGTGCCGGAGGAGGCTCGCGCGACGACGCCCGTATCCGCGATCACGAAACCCGCCGAGGAGTTCCCTTCAGCCCGTCCCGACGAATCCCTGGCGGAAGCCCTGTTCCGGATCCGAGTCCAGGTGTCATACCTGCTGGTGATCGAGGACGGGTTCGTCGTCGGCGCGCTCAACCCGCGCGAGGTCAGCGCGCGAGTGCAGCGGCTGCAGCGGATGGGGCTCGTGTCGCTCGGGCCGTCGCCGGCGAGGAGCGCCTGAACCCGTGCCCCGGCCTCGTTCGTGGAAGGCCCGTTCCGAGCTGGCCGCGGCGCTGTCCCCGCGGCTTGCCGCGCTTTATCCGGACCTCACCGTCTCGCTGGAGTGGGAGACGCCGCTCGAGCTGATCGTCGCGACGGTGCTCTCGGCCCAGTGCACGGACGAGCGGGTGAACCGGGTCACGCGCACCCTCTTCCCGGCGTATCCCGACGCCCGCGCGTACGCCGACGCCACGCTGGAGGCGCTTCAGGAGGCCGTGCGCCCGACCGGATTCTTCAACAACAAGGCGCGTCACCTGAAAGGACTGGGCCGCCGTCTCGTCGACGTGTATGGCGGGGAAGTCCCGCGGACGATGGAAGACCTGCTCACGCTCCCGGGCGTGGCCCGGAAGACCGCGAACGTCGTGCTCTCCAACGCGTTCGGGCTCCACGAGGGCGTGGTCGTGGACACGCACGTGAAGCGGGTGACGCACCGCTTCGGCCTCACGAACGAGGTCGATCCCCCGAAGGTGGAGAAGGATCTCATGAGGGTGCTGCCCCGCGAGGAATGGCACCCCTTCGCCTGGCGGTCGATCCTCCATGGCCGCACGGTCTGCCACGCCCGGAAGCCGCGCTGCGGGGAGTGCCCGGTGGCCGATCTGTGCGCGAGCGCCGGGAAGTTCGGGTGAACGTGAGCGCCGCCCGGGACGCCGCCGCGCTGAAGCGGGATGTCCGCGCCGCTGCCCGGGCCTGCGGCTTCGACCAGGTCGGCTTCGCTCCGGCGGCGCCCCCGACGCACGCGGAGGTGTACGAGGCCTGGCTCGCGGACGGCTATCATGGCGAGATGGCCTACATGGCGCGCGAGGATGCGGTGCGCCGCCGCCTCGACCCGCGGGAGGCGCTCCCCGGCTGCCGGACGCTCGTCGTGGTCAGCCTGCTGTACGGATCGACGCCCGCCGGCACGGCGGCGCCGGACCCGTGGCCCGCCGACCGGGGGGACCCCGCTCCACACCGCCGGCTGCCGGTCGTCGCCCGTTACGCGCGGGGCCGCGACTACCACGACGTGTTCGAGGAACGGCTCGACGCGCTCTCCGCCGCCATCGGGGACCTCGCTCCCGGCGCCCGCACGAAGCGGTACGTGGACTACGGCCCCGTTCTGGAGCGCGACCACGCGCAGCGCGCGGGTCTGGGCTGGATCGGCAAGAACACGATGCTGCTCCACCCGGACCTCGGGTCCTATTTCATGCTGGGAGAGCTGCTCACGGACCTCGAGATCGAACCCGATCCCCCCTTCGTCCACGACCGCTGCGGGACCTGCCGCCGCTGCGTCGACGCCTGCCCGACCGATGCCATTCTCGACGGCCGCGTGCTCGATGCCCGCCTTTGCATCTCCTATCTGACGATCGAACTCCGGGGTCCCATCCCCGAGGCGTTGCGTCCCGCGATCGGGAACCGGGTCTTCGGCTGCGACATCTGCCAGGAGGTGTGTCCGTGGAACTCGGAGGCGCCCTCTCCGGCCCGGGCGCCGTTCGAGTCGCGGCCCGGCCAGCCGATGCCGCCGGAGGACATGGTCGCGTGGGCTGAGGAGCTCGCGCCTCTCGACGCCGACGCGTTCCGGATCCGCTACCGCGGCACCGCGTTCAGCCGCCCCGGCCGCGACGGGCTCCTCCGAAACCTGGCCGTCGGCCTCGGCAACGCCGGAAGACCCGCCGCACGCCCCATCCTGCGCCGTCTCGCCGCGGATCCGTCGCCGCTCGTCCGGGAACACGCCCGGTGGGCACTCGGGGTGCTCCAGGGTTAGGTTGGACCGTCGCAGCAAAATGCCGAGAGCCGAGGAGAAAAACGCATGCCAGGTTATGCGGTCCTGGGAGAACCGTGGTGGATCGCCCTCGTGTGGATCCTCGTCGCCGGCCACCTCACCAACATGGTCAACACCCTCTACCTGCACCGCTCGGCGACGCACGGCGGCGTCGTGTTCCATCCGGTCGTGGAGCACGCAATGCGTTTCTGGTGCTGGCTCACGACCGGGATCGTGACAAAGGAGTGGGTCGCGATCCACCGCAAGCACCACGCCTACGCCGACAGGGAGGGCGATCCTCACTCGCCCACGCTCGAGGGTCTCGCGAACATCGCCTTCGGCGGGCTCTTCTTCTACAGGAAGGCTTCGAAAGACCACACGCTGCTTGAGAAGTACGGGAAGGGGACTCCGGACGACTGGATCGAGCGCAACGTCTACACGAAGCGCCGCGGTCTCGGGCTCCGGTTCATGCTTGTTCTCGACCTGTTCCTGTTCGGGGCCATCCCCGGGCTCATCGTCTGGACGTGTATGGTGTTCTGGATGCCGCTGACGGGGAACATCATCAATGGCCTCGGACACGCGCTCGGCTACCGGACCTTCGGGACTCGCGACGACAGCCACAATCTCTATCCCTGGGGGATCTGGATCCTCGGCGAGGAGCTCCACAACAACCATCACGCGGACCCGCGCTCGGCCAAGTTCAAGGCGCATTGGTGGGAGTTCGACATCGGCTGGTTCTACATCCGGATCCTGAGCCTCCTGCGACTCGCCAACGTACTCTACGCGCGCACGGCGACGCCCCGGGAGTTCGCGGCGAAGTTCTACCGCGACTCGGCGAACCGCGTGAACCGGCGCTTCGATCGCGCGCTGTCGCGCATCCAGCGGACCCGGGAGGCCGGGCTTCTGAGAATCGAGCGCGCCCGCAAGGAACAGTGCCTCGTGCGCCTCGACCGCGCCGCCGCCAAAGCCCGGGTGCGGCTGGATCGGGTCCGGACCGGCAAGTTCCCGCGCGTCGCCCGGGCGAAGGCGGAGGCCGTCGCCGAACTCGACCGGGCTCGGGAGGCCGCGCGCACCCGCATCCTTCGTGCCGTAGAAGCGATGACCCTCGAAAGCCAGCCCGCCGCAGACTGACTCGCCCCGCCACCCGCAGGGCGGACCCGCCACGGACTGACCCGGCTCCCCGCGCGCGGGGCCGACCCGCCGCGGCCCCGCTCACCACGGACCGATCGGGCTCTTGTTGACGCCGCTCGGGGATCCGTGCATCTTGCGAATCACGATTTTTAGCCTAGACTAAAAATCGGACTGCGGACGCTGCGGACGGCGATCCCCAGGCCGATTCTCGGGAAATTCGGAGGACGAGTGAAGCCGGAGATGTTGAGTCGGCGCGACTGGCTGAAGCTTGGTGCGGCGGGGGTTGCCGGCGTATCGGGCGCGACGGTGCTGGATCTTGCCTCCCGGGGCGGCGCGGCCGCGGCGCTGGCGGCCAGCGGCGCCTTGCCGCGCGAGCCGGGAACGGCTGGCGCCACGGCGGGCCCGCACTCGGGGCACCAGGAGGCGATGGGGATCGTCGGCATGCCCGGGCCCGACGGCACGTTCGACCCTGCGGCCTTCCTCACCGATTTCGACTACGGCGAGGTCACGACCCGCGCCGACGGGCGCGTCGTGCGGCGCTGGGAACTCGTGGCGCTCGACCGCGACATCGAAATCGCGCCCGGCGTCTTCTTCCCGGCGTGGACCTACAACGGGCAGGTGCCGGGCCCGACGCTGCGCTGCACGGAGGGGGATCTCCTTCAGGTCGAGTTCGTCAACGCGGGCTCCCACCCCCACACCATCCACTTCCATGGCACGCACCCGCCGGAGATGGACGGCTTCGAACCCATCGTCGAGCCGGGGCAGCACTTCACCTACGAGTTCGAGGCGAAGCCGTTCGGGCTCCACCTGTACCACTGCCACACGATGCCGCTCAAGCGGCACATCCATAAGGGTCTGTACGGGACGTTCATCGTGGATCCGCCCGAAGGCCGGGAACCGGCGCGCGAGATGGTCATGGTGATGAACGCGTTCGACAGCAACCTGGACGGGGACAACGAGGTATACGCGGTCAATACTTCGGCGTTCTACTACCACCACCATCCGGTGCGCGTGGGCGTGGGCGACCTGTGCCGCATCTATCTCGTGAACACGACCGAGTTCGACCTCATCAACTCGTTCCATCTGCACGCGGGCATGTTCAGGGTCTTCCGGACCGGAACCCGGCCGGACCAGTACGAGCTCACGGACACGATCATGATGTGCCAGGGCGAACGGCACGTCCTCGAGTTCCGCCTCGAGAACCCCGGCATGCACATGTTCCACGCGCACCAGAGCGAATTCGCGGAACTGGGGTGGATGGGCTTCTTCGAGGCGGTCGAGCGGCTCGCCGCGGACGATGGCGTGCCCGTGCGCGACCGCGGTGGCCATGGCGGCCATGTCTGACGAACGGTCCGGCGCCGGGCCCAGGCCGCGCGGTCCGGCGCGCTGGGTCCTGGGTCTCCTCCCGCTCGCGCTCCTGGCGGGACTCGTCGCGTTCTTCTTCGGCGCCGATCCCACGACTCCCTTCCGAGACGCGTTCCCGCCCGTCGAGGACCTCACGATCGAGCGCGTCAGCTTCCCGGAAAACGGCGTCATGCGGGTGCACGTGGTGAATGGAGGCCCCGAGGCGGCCACCATCGCGCAGGTGATCGTCGACGACGCCTACTGGCAGTTCGAGATCGATGGGGACGCGACGCTGCCGCGCCTCGGCCGGGCGACGCTGGAACTGGACTACCCCTGGGTGGAGGGAGAACTGCACCTGATCCGGCTCGTGACCTCCACCGGCCTCACGTTCGACCACGAGGTGGCGGTGGCGACGCTCTCGCCGCGCCCGAACGCCCTTTACCTGACGACTTTCGGTCTCCTCGGCCTCTACGCGGGCGTGCTTCCCGTCCTCATCGGCCTGCTGTGGTATCCCTTCCTGCGCCGGATCGACCGTAAGTGGATCCACTTCTACCTCAGCCTCACCGTGGGCCTCCTCGCCTTCCTCGTCGTCGATGCGCTTGAGGACACGCTCGAGGCTTCGGCGCTCGTGGCGGAGGGATTCCAGGCAGCCGGGCTGATCGCCGTCGGCTTCATCGGCGCCATCGTCGGTCTGAGGGCCCTCGGGAACCTCGGACGCGGCATGCGAGGCGCAGGCTCCGGTGGTGCGGGCGAGGGTGGGGTGAGCAGCGGGCTCACGGTGGCGTACCTGATCGCCATCAGCATCGGGCTGCACAACCTCGGCGAGGGACTCGCGATCGGGGCGGCTTTCTCGCTGGGAGAGATCGCGCTCGGGAGCTTCCTCGTCATCGGCTTCGCGCTCCACAACACGACGGAGGGGCTGGCGATCGTCGCACCCGTCGCGGACCGGCGGCCCGCGCTCCGGCACTTCGCGTTCATGGGCGGGATCGCCGGACTGCCGACCGTCCTTGGAGCGTGGGCCGGCGGATTCTCCTACTCGCCGACGCTGGCGACCTTCTTCCTCGCCCTCGGCGCCGGAGCCATCGTGCAGGTCATCGTCGAGGTCACTCGCCTCATCCGGAAGAGCTGGCCGCAGGGCCTGTTCACCCCCCTCAACGCCACCGGCCTCCTCCTCGGCCTGCTGGTCATGTACGGCACCGCACTCATGGTGACCGCCTAGCCAGCCGTCCCGGTACGACCGGCCGCTGGCGTCAGCCGCCGGGCGGACCCAGCGGGCTCGGTTCGCAGCCTTCCGTTTCGCGGGTGTAGGCGATGCTCGAGATCTTCCAGCCGTCGCTCGTGTGCACGAGGCTCACCGCATCGATTCCGCAGTGGCTGAACTCGCCGTCGACGTGGAAGTCGTAGGGAGTCCATACGACGGCGATCGGACCCTCGATCATTACGTGCGGGTCCCACAGCCGTTCGAGCAGGGCGGGCCCCGGCTGGCCGATGGACGCGGCGAACTCGGCGCCCGTGCTCTCCCGGACCTGGACGCCGTCCGCGGTCTCCGCCGTGGCGACGAACATGGCGCCTTCGGTCAGCAGGCCGCGGATCGCATCGCCATCGCGCGCGGCCATGGCGTCGAAGAGCGCCTGTACCGCCGCGACCGCCCCAGCTTCGGCGTCATCCTGCGCGGCGACGGCCGCGGGCGTGACGAGGATCGCGGCGGCGAGAAGCAACGTCGCTCCGAACTTTCTCATGAGATTCTCCGGTTCAATAGGCTGCTGTACGATACACCGGCTGAAAGAGTCGGGTGCGGTGCGCGCACGCCGGGTCGGCGGGGCACGCCGCGCAGTCGGGGTCCGTCATCTCCGGACAACGCATCCGGTTCTGAAAGAAAAACCAGTCCACCGCCCCCATGGAGCGCCCGCTCAGCTCCCGGATCTCCCCGACCGCCTCGTAACAGGCGGCGCGCACGGCCTCCTCCTCTTCCGCGCTCACAACCTCCCGCCTCGCGAGCTTCGAGGCCAGCGTCTCGTCGGTCACCGCAACGACGCCGAGCCGGAGGCAACTGCGCTGGCAGTGGTAGTCGACGATCGGCGGCACGTGCTTTCCCTCCCCGAGCCGGAGGAATCGCTCCGGGCGCTGGCTGAGGATCGCCGCGA
The DNA here is from genome assembly GCF_947581785.1 of Candidatus Palauibacter polyketidifaciens. NCBI lineage: Bacteria > Pseudomonadati > Gemmatimonadota > Gemmatimonadia > Candidatus Palauibacterales > Candidatus Palauibacteraceae > Candidatus Palauibacter > Candidatus Palauibacter polyketidifaciens. The sequence goes on from NZ_CANPVO010000043.1 coordinate 14,303, forward strand.
GAAGGGCGGACTTCTTCCTCCACGGGTCCTCCCGGTATCCGCCGACCGCATCGAGGCGCGCGAGGAAGTGGGCGAGGGGCCGCTCCGCGGCGTTGGCTTCGGCCAGGAGCGACGCCGGGGTCAGGCCGAGGTCCAGCATGCCGTCTCCGTAGGCCCGCGCGCACGCCGGATGGAGGGCGCCCGCGGGGAGCGGGTTGTGTCCTCCGTCGTCCCGCAGACGATGATCGAAGTTTGCGTCGTCGAGGGCGGCCTGCCCGGAGGGCGTGAGTTCGTCCGGCGCCTCGCGGGTCCAGCGCAGGTAGGCGGCCCACAGGTAGTCGCTCCCCTTGCGGGACCGGCCCTCCAGGGAGGCAATCATGGGTTCCTCGTAGCGGCCCGCGCGCTCGTGCCAGAAACCGAACTGTTGCACGGTCCCGGCGAAGAAGAAATCGAGCGCCGCCGGGTTGCCGGGTTCGGGAAGATCCGGGCCAATGAAATCGAATGCCGCCGCCTCGGGGGCCGCGGCGATGACGCCGGCCACGCGCCGGACGCGTTCCCCGTCGAGGCGGACCCGGGCATCTCGCGGCGCCCGCGGCGGCGGGCCGTCCGAGAGGAGGGGCGCCGGACCGATGCCCGTCACCGTCCGGGCGGCATGGGCCGCCGCAACGCGCGCGGCGATGGCGGGGTGGTCTCCGGCCGCGAGCCGGGCCAGCGCCGTCCCGCAGAAGGTGTCGCCGGCGCCCGTCGGATCCACCTCCTCGACCTCCGGGGCGGCGACGTCGATCGAGTGGTCGCCCAGGACGACGCGAGCGCCCCGCGCCCCCCGGGTGACGAAGACCGCGTGCCCCGGCGTGACGCCCACGTCGTCGAGAGACCCAAAGAGGAGGCCGGCCTCCTCCGCATTGCAGAAGAAGTAGTCGGATGCCCCCACGACCCGCCTGACGACCTCCGGGTGCGCACGGATCCCGGGAGCGTACGTCCCGCACCCCACGCGCACGCCCGCAGCGGACAGCCGCCGCGCGAACCCCAGCTGCAGCTCCGGGTCGAGGAGAGGGACGACGTAGGCGAAGGCCCCCGGTCCCGCGTCGGGGATGTCGCCGTAGCGGATGTCCCCCTCGGAACCGCGAACCGCTCGGCGATACACGGTCCGGCCGTCGGGGAAGTACTCGATCTCGAAGTGGGGGAGCGCGGAGGGCGGCACCGGCGGGCCCCGCCAGTCGAGGAGGCGGTCCGCCGGTTCGAGTTCCGCCGGCATGGGATCCGGCCGCGGCGCGACGACCGTGACTTCGGCCCCGACCCGTTGCGCCGCGAGCGCCGTGTAGAGTCCCGCGCCTCCGGCGGACCGCACGGAGCGGCCGCCGAAGTGCAGGAGGTCCAGAGAGGGGCTCCCGACCACGAGGAGCCGTGGCCGGGTGCTCATGCCGCGGGCGTCAGTCGCCCTGCTGCTGGTCCGTCGTGATGCGCCCGGCCGCGCCGGCGGGCCCGTTGTCCCAGTCCTGGGCGCTGGAGATGTTCGGCACACCCCAGTCGTCGCCGTTCCAGCCCTGGAAGCCCTCCATCTTGAAGGTCCATAGACCCGTCGTCATGTCGCTCACGACGATGAGGCCGTCCTCGTTCCGGATGTCGACCCCGAACGTGCCGTTGAACACAGGCGTCCGATCGACGTTCGGCGGCCCGAGGTAGGTGTCGTAGTGGCCCACCGTGATCGGGTTCTCCGGGTCCATCATGTTGAACACGACGAGCCCGTCCAGGTAGCCGGACACGAACACGAGCGGCCAACGCACCTCGTGGTTGTGGACGAGGTTCTTCCAGTTCGCCGTCCACGCCGCGATCGGACGGTTGATCGCCGGCACCTCGCCGTTCAGCCCCGGCCGGAGGTCGAAGATCCTGAGCGGCGCGTACTGATACTCCGTCTCCGCGATCGCGAAGTTGCCATCCGGGGTGGGCGTGAACGTATGACCGCTGCGAATGCCGGAGACCCCGACGATCTGCGTCAGAAGCTCCGGGTTGTCGAGGTCCGTCACGTCGTAGATGTAGTAGCCGCCGGTGCCGCCGCCGTAGAAGCGGTCCGTCCCCGTTTCCGGGTGATAGCCGAGATAGAAGTCGTGGTATCCCCGCCGGCGATTCCCCTGCATCCCCTGATCCGGGACCGGGATCTGCGCCACCATCGCGTCGCCGCGCCCGTCGACGAGCGCGCCGAGGTCGTAGACGGCCGCGTACGGTCCCGAGACCGTGGCGACGAGATACACGTTCATGTTCGAGTGCTTGTAGATGAAGATGTTGTGGAAGCCGCCCGGGAGGTCGGGCTCCCTGATGCGGGCCACCTCGCGCACCGTCGAGGCGTCCGGCAGTCCGGTGACGTCGAGGACCACGGCCCCCATGTCGGAGTCCGGCCCGCCCTGCCCGAACTGGAGCGACTGCACGACGTAGTAGCGGTCGCCCCACTTGAAGTGCTTCACGTCCATCCCGCCGGTGCGCTGGTGGAGATCCTGGTCCTCGATCCGCCACTCGTAGAGCACCTCGGGGTTCTCCGGGTCCTCGATCGAGACGATGTCCAGCCCTTTCGGACCGACCGGTCCGTACTGCATGCGCGCCACGTACGCGTACGGCCGGTGCATCTCCTGCTCGATGTCCATGTCCGCGATGCTGAGCCGCGGGCCGAGCGGGACGTGTCCGAGCACTTCCATGTTCCGGCTGCCGCGCTCCACGACATCGATCGCCTGGGCGCCGAGGGCCGCCGGGGCGACGACGACCGCGCCGAGCACGGCGGCCGCGGCGAGTGTCAGAGTCCGATTTCCAACCTTCATTCTTTCCTCCAGTCAGAGCTGGCAGCCCGCGGGCTAGCCGGGGTCCACCGTGAACACCATGGACATGCCGGCCTCCAGGTGCTCCGCAATATGGCAGTGCGCCATCCATCGGCCAGAGTTGGAGGCCTCGAGCAGGATGTCGAACGTCGATCCGACCGGGATCACGACCGTGTCCTTCCACGCGAGATTGTCCGACGGTATCCCGTCCTTCGAGAGCACGAGGAAGCGCTGGCCGTGGATATGGATCGGGTGCTGCATCGGGTGGAACGAACGGCGCTGGTTGTGGATGCGGATCTTCCGCACGTCGCCGACCTTGAAGCGCCAGTCGATGTCCCGGTTCTCCTTCCCCGTCCGGGTGTCGCGCAGGATCCACGTCAGGTTCTCCGACGTCGAAAGGAAGTTCATCATCGGCATCGCGTCGGTCCACTCGACGGGCGGGAAATAGAGGGTGTCGATCGCCATCACCGCGACGATGTCGCTGGGGAGGTCCCCGACCCGGACCGTGAGCTCGAGTTCGTGGTCGACGGGCCGGCCGAACTCGGCGCGGTAGCGGTCGATGTCCTCGATGACGTCCGCGTGTTCGCGCAGGGTCTCGAAGGCCGTCCCGTGGTCCTCCGCCATCGGTTCGTCGAGGACGGTGACGATCCCGAGCGTGTCGGTTTGGGGATAGAAGCGGCCGTTGAAGTGGTCGATGGCCTGAATCGGGTTGAGGAGCGCCCACGTCCCCGGCTCGTCGAAGCGGGCGTCGACGATGTATCGCTGGGCCGGGGCGAGGACGACGTTCGAGACGAAGCTCTCACGCTCGAACTTGCTCACGTCGGCGCCCACGAGCTTCATCTCCGCGCCCTCCAGGACGAGGTTGAAGGTGCGCGTGTTCGCGACGTTCGTGAGGTAGAGCCGGCGGACCTCGCCGCGGCGGACCGTCGCCTCCCAGCGCGGCTCGCCGTTCACGAGCAACTGGTTTCCGAATCGGCCCATGAGCGTCTGCACGGCGGCCTCGCGGCCCCAGGGGAAGAGTCCGCCTTCGTCGACGAGCAGGTCGTCGAGCATGAGGAAGTCCTCCCCGTTCGCGGGGCCGTAGTAGTCGGGCGCGGGCGCGTCGACGAGCATGTTCCCGTACAGACCGAGGTCCTGCTGGATGTCCTCGCGGTGGTGGGGGTGGTACCAGTAGAGGCCGGCGTCCCGGAAATGGACCCGGTAGATGAAGGACTCGCCGGGTTCGACCGGATCCTGGGTGACGCCGGGGACGCCGTCGAACTCGTTCTCGAGCCTGACGCCGTGCCAGTGGACGGCCGTCGGCAGGTCGATGTGGTTCGTGAACAGGACGATGATCTCCGCGCCCTGGGGGACGCGGATGAGGGGCCCGGGGTACTGCCCGTTGAAGCCGTACATCGTGAAGGTCCGCGTCCCGATCGTGCGCCGGACGAACCCGGCCTCGAGGCGGAGCGTGTCGCCGTCGGCCATCTCCACGACCTCCCGGAAGACCGCCTCCGGGAGCATCCCGGGATCGTGGCCGGGGTCGGGCAGGTACGGGGTCACGCCGGGGACGGCGCCCATCAGGCCCGGCAGCATCATCGGCATCGGGATCGGCTGCGGCGGCATGCGCCACACGGCCCCCGTGCTGTCCGTCGCCATCATGTGGCCCGCGTGCTCCTGCCCCGATGCCGGGGCGGCCGTCAGTCCGATGAACGCCGGGAGGGCTGCGGCGACGGCGAGGGTGCGCACTGTCTTCGACCGCCGTTCGGGTGGGCTCAGTAGTAGAGCTGGCAGTTCATGGCCTCGAAGGGTCCGTGCCCGGCCATCGTGTGGAGCCGGCCGGAGGGCGAAAGGCCGGTGAGCATGATCGGTCCCTGCCAGCGCTCGACGTCCGCCGAGGCTTCTTCACTCACGAAGATGAGGAACTGGTTCCAGGCGACCCGCCCCGTGAGCCGGTTGTCCTCGCCGAGCGTGCCGAGCTGCACCCACTCGTTGAGTTCGGGCTTCGCGGCCCACGCGACGTAGACGGCCCCGCGCCGCTTGCGCATCTGCTCGACCTGGATCTCGATGTCGAACGTCTGGAAACCGCCCTCGTCGACGGTGATCTCGAACGGCGAGCCGGGCTGCGTGAGCGTCATCGAGCCGCGGCTCCCGGGCGCGCTCTGGGTGCCGGAGAGCCGGACGACTTCGGGCGTGAGGAGGCAGGCGCCGAACAGAGGCGTCGCGCCCGCCCACGGCCCGACGCCGGTCGGACCGCCGGCCCGCGCCTCGCCCGCGACGAGGGTGCCGAGGGCGACGAGGGCGACCGCGAAGGCGGCGCCGCCGCCGATGACGCTGATGGTCGGTTTCATGCTCTTCATGCCTCGAAAGGTCGATTCCCGCGTCCCGCCCTGCAAGCGCCCGCCGCCCGGGTTGCCGCCGCCGGCGGGGCCGCCCGCGTTGCCGCCGCCGGCGGGGCCGCCCGCGTTCCGGGATGACGGTCCTCGGCCCATTAGGTCCGCCGAGGCCTCCCGCGTCTCCCGTCTCCGCCGTCGGGCCGGCCGGTCTCGGCGTCCGTGAGATCGAGACCCAGATCGAAGGTGGCGACGTATCCGTCATCCGCCTCGCTCACCCGGGCCATGAGGCTCTCGCCACCGTCGCGGAAGATGCGGTCGTCGGCGTTCATCCTCGTGCGTTGGCCGCGCGCGGCGTACGGCGCCTGTGCGTGCACCTTGTCCGTGAGCGCCTCGTCGAAGTAGAGCTGCGAGGTGAACTCGTAGGGCTGTCCGGCGACCTCGGTGCGCACCTTGAAGTGCACGTGGACCGCGCGCTCGCGGTACCAGCCCGGAAAGATCGTGGTGAACCGGGCCACGCCATCGTCATCCGTGAGCTGGTGGCCGCGCAGGAACTGCCTGTGCCTGGCCGCCGCGGGGGCTCCCTCGTCTTCGACCCCGGAGTAGACGCCGTCGGCGTCGCACTGCCACAGGTCGACCAGCGCGCCGGCGAGCGCCGAGCAGTCGCCCCGGGAGATCCGGGAGACGTTGAACCTCAGGGTCAGCGGGATTCCCTCGCTCACCGCCCCGGTCGACGGATCAGACCGGATGTCCGACCGTTCGAGCCCCGCGTCCACGAAGAAGGGTCCTTCCGTCTGCTCGGGCTTCGCCACGCAGGCCGGCAGCGCGCGAGCGATCCCTTCCGCCTGGGCAGCGAGGGCCACCTCCGGGCCCGTCCCGAGAATCCACCGGCCGGCGGCCAGCGCCCCGCCGCCCACGCCGAGGGCGGCGAGAGCTTCGCGCCGCGTGAGTATCCGGCCCCGTTCCGCGTGATCGTGTGTCATGTCGTACCTCCTCGTATGTCCGTCGGGCTTCATCAGTCGGGCGTTGGCTCATCCTCCTCGATGACGATCTCCCGTCCGGACGGCCGTTTGCCTGCGCGGCCCGGCCGGCGAGCCCCGGGACGCGCCACGAAATCTCCGTGAAGTCCCGAGAATCCCCCCGGCCCGCCCACGACGCGGATCTTGCCGCCCTCGACCTGCCTGCCGAGCCAGTTCCGGACGCGGGCGATGAGCCGCCCCCGCACGGGCGGGATCAGGAGCAGGATGCCGGCGATGTCCGTGATGACGCCGGGCGTGATGAGGACGACCCCCGCGGCGAGGATCAGCAGCGCGTGGACGAGCGATTCGCCGGGAAGCGCGCCCCCCTGCAGTTCGTCGCGGACGGCGAGCCAGGCCCTGAGCCCCTCGCGGCGGGCGAGCCACGCCCCGGCGGCGCCCGTCCCGAGGACGAGGAGGAGCGTGGGGCCGAACCCGAGCAGGCCGCCGAGGCGAATGAGGAGCGCAAGCTCGACGACGGGAACGATCGTGAACAGCAGGAACAGCCGCAGAAGCACGGTTAGAACCCCAGGACCGTCAGAAGCCCATCATCGCACGCACGGCCGGATCGATCCTTTCGGGGGTCCAGAACGGCTTCCACACGAGGCTCACGACGGCCTCCTCCACGCCGTCCACCGTCTCCGCCGCGTCCTTGGCGCCCCCGAGAATCTGGCCACCCGCCGGGCAGCCGGGACTCGTCAGCGTCATCGTGACCTTCGCCTCGCCCTCCTCGACTTCGACATCGTACACGAGTCCGAGATCCACGATGTTGATGCCGAGTTCGGGATCCGTCACGGTGCGGAGCGCGGTCCGCACCTTCTCCGCGATCTCGGGCGACTCCGCTTCCGATGGGGCCTCGTCCGCCGGGGCCTCGTCCGTCGAACCCATCCCGTCCATGGGATCCCTCGTATCCTTCTCTTCCATTGTATCCGTCACCTTTCGATCGTTGTCCGACGCCGACCCTCCAACTCACCAACTCCTCTAACCCACCAACTCGCCGGGGCGTACGCCCGGCTTCTCGAACTCCTTCAACAGATCCTCCACCGTGGGGCGCGCGCGCACCAGCGCCCGGCAGTCCTCCATGGCGCCGGTCGCGTTGATGAGGATCGTGCCGGTGAGCCGGTTGTCCGTCACGCAGTAGACGATCGAGCGGCCGGAGCCGAGTTCGCCGGAGACGATCGTGCGGTCCACCTCGGCCGTCTCTCCGAACACGTTGATGCTGAGGTCGAACACGTGCGTGAAGAAATAGGAGAGGTGGTCGAACTCCTCCCTCGCGCCGGCCATGTTGCGGCCCGCGTGGCGCCCGTGCGCGCGGGCGTGGTCCCAGTGCTCGAGGCGCGAGAGTCCGCCCCCCATGGGATCCGGGAAGCGGGCCACGTCCCCTGCCGCGTAGATGTGAGGGGCCGTGGTCTCGGCGGACCCGTCCACGACGATCCCGTCCTGGACCGCGAGGCCGGCCTCGGCGCCGAGTTCATCGTTCGGCGACATCCCGACGCCCATGATCGCAAGGTCGGTGGGGATCTCCTCGCCGCTGTCGAGCACGACCCGCCCAAGGCGTCCCTCCCCTTCAAAGGCGGCGACGCCCGAGCCCATCATGAATCGCACGCCGCGCTCCTCGAAGTAGCGGCGGAGGAAGCTCGCGATCGTCTCCGGAAAGACGCGCGCCCAGACGCGAGGCTCCACCTCGAGGACGACGGCATCGACGTCGAACTTCGACAGCGATGAGGCCAGTTCCATCCCGATGAAGCCGGCACCGACGAGCACGACGCGCGACGCGCCGCGGGCGATCTCGCGCAGTTGCTCGGAGTCGGCGGCCGTGCGGAGGGTCGACACGCCGGGGAGATCGCTTCCCGGCACCTCGAGCCGCTTCGCCCGCCCGCCCGTGGCGATCAGAATGCGACGGCCCCGGAACGCGTCTCCCGCCGCCGTGTGGATGGTCATGGCGCGAGCATCCAGACGCTTCACCTCCGCGTCCGTGAACAGCGTGAGTTCGTCCGCCAGGTCATCGAACCAGCGCGCGGGTTTCACGTGCAGCAGGTCGCGGGGCGCCCCCTCCGCCTGCAGGAACTCCTTCGACAGGGGAGGCCGGTGATAGGGAGGGTCCGGTTCCTCCGCGAAGATGGCGATCGAGCCGTTGCGGTCGATCTCCCGGATCCCGTCCACCGCCGAGACCGCCGCGAGGCCGCCTCCCACGATGACGTAGTCGAAGCTCTTCATCCGCAGGTCAGCCTCCCGCGTCTTCGGCCGACTGGTCGTGGACGATGAGCCAGGCCCCTTCCACGTTCAGCAGGACGAGCGTGAAGGGCCCCGTCGATGTGACCGCCCCGTCGCGTTCGAGGACGTAGCGCGCCGTCGCGACGCCGACCCGCTCATCGACCTCCCGGACCCGAAGGTCCTCGAAGCGGAGGCTATCCCGCGCCGCGCCGGGCGCGAATCCCGGAGCGTATCGCTCCCGAATCCCATCGAAGCCTTCGATGAGTCCCGTCGCTCCGATGTAGCTCGTCGTCGGAGACGGGGAGTAGGCGCTCATGAAGCCGTCGAGATCGCCCGCGTTCCACGCCGCCGCCTGCAGGTCGAGCAGGGAGGCGACCTGCTCGGCGAGATCGGGCCCTTCGTCCGCCACGGGAGAGCCGTTCTCGTCCAACCGCTCGAGGCGGCAGCCCCCCAGCGCGAGTCCGGCGGCCAGAGCGACCGCCGTCGCCGCCGGGAGCCTCGAACCTTGCCTCCCGATCCGTCGGTATCGGGTCATTCGTCTCATTTCAGTGCGCGCGTGAACAGTTCGACCGAGGCGTCGATCGCCTCTTCGAGTTCCGGCGTCGTCCCCGCGAACGGGTGTCCGGCCTGGAACGTGTGCGTCCCACGATCTACCCCGACGAGCCGCGCAAGGTCGCCCACCGCGTCGGCGATCCGCCAGGCGTCGCTGAAGGGCACGGACTCGTCGGCCGTCCCGTGCACCACCGTGACCGGAATCTGCAGGCTCGCGGCGCTGGCAAGGACGTCGAGGCGCTCCCGGTTCGCGCGCATGTCGTCGAGCACGTTTCGCTCGAGCGGCATGTCCTGCTTCGTGCGCGCGTTCGGGATGATCACGGTTTCTCCCGCCTCCCACCGGTCGGCGAAGCTCTCGTAGCGGGTGACCGATGAGATCGAGGCCCACGTGACGAGCCCCCGCACCTGGGACCGGAGACCCGCCTTCAGGATGCAGGTGGCGCCGCCCCGGCTGTGTCCCAGCAGGCCGAAGCGCGTGGCCGGAACGACCTCCGTGTTGCCGAGCCGGCCGCTCACGAGTCCATCGAGGATGGCCTCCAGGTCCCAGAGTTCGCGGGAGAAGGTGTTGTGGCTGAAGGCCTCCAGGTCGTCGAAGTCCGAGTCGCGCACGCCGGAGCCATCGAAGTTGAAGGAGACGACGGGAATCCCGGTCTGCTCAGCGAGTTGTTCGCAGAGATGGGGGAAGAAGCCCCAGTCCTTGAACCCCTTGAAGCCGTGGCAGACGACGATGGCCGCGCCGACGCCGTCGACCGGGGGCCCGGCTTCGGCGGGAGCGGCGTGCGACCAGTAGTCGCCGCGAAGGTCCGCGCCCGGGGGCGTGAGCCGGAACGGAGTTCGCGTCACGGACTGCGTCATGTCTTCATCGTCCGCATCATCCGCCGTCGTCGCGCCGCCGCTGCGGCAGCCACATCGCGTCCTCGCGCCCGGCGCGCCGGTTCGCGGCCCGGGCGAGGGTGAACAGCAGATCGGAGAGACGGTTGATGTAGGGGACGACGACTTCGGCGAGATCCGGCTGACCATCGAGGAGAGCCGTGACGCCCCGCTCGGCGCGCCGACAGACGGTGCGCGCGACGTGCAACTGCGCGGCGAGGGGCGACCCGCCGGGCAGGACGAAGGCATCGAGTTCAGGAAGCTCGGCGTCCAGCGCGTCGATCCAGGCTTCGAGCGCGTCGATCCGGTCGGCGGAGAGCGCGGGAATCGTGCCCTTTCGCAGCAACCGCTCCGGGTTCGCGGAGGCGAGGCGGGCCCCGATCGTGAACAGATCCTCCTGGACGGCCGCGAGCGCCGGCCCGGACTCGCCGAGCGTCGCGCCCTCCGGGTCGAGCGCGAGCGCCACCCCGATCACGGCGTTGAGTTCGTCGACCGTGCCGTACGCCGCGACCCGCGCATCGTCCTTCGAGACCCGCGCTCCGCCGAGGAGACCCGTCTCCCCTCCGTCCCCGCCTTTCGTGTATATCTTCAATCGAGATTGGCCGTAATGGGGTTTGGCCGCATGCCGCGCGTCGTGCGCCAGGCTGAGGGGCGAACCTTAACAGCCCGCGGCGAAACGCCGCTACCTGGCACCGTCCAAAAGGAGTCGTGACGTGAAGACCGACGGAACCGACCTCCGACCCGCGGATGTTCAGTCACGAAGGGCCTTCATCGCGACCGCGGCGGCCGGTGTGGGCGCCGTCGCCTCGGGCTCGCTCGCCGCGTGCGGACCGGACGGCGGGGAGGCCGCGGCGGGAGCCCCGGATGCGGGGGCCACGGACGCGGGGGCCACGGACGCGGGCGGCGGGATCGTCGTCGCGCGCGGACCCATCGCGGTAGAGGCCGGGATCGGCGCGCTCAAGCGCGGCGGCAACGCGATCGACGCGGCGGTCGCGACGGCCTTCGCGCAGTTCATCACGACGCCGTTCTCGGCCGGGGTCGGCGGCTTCGGCTGCATGGTCGTATACGACGCGGTTACCGGACGCGCCACGTCCATCGACTTCCACGGGCGGGCGGGGAGCCGGGCGACGCCGGACATCTACCGGAGCGCGCTTGAGGGGCGGATCTACGGACACGCAGACCGCTGGAAGGTGCGCGGCGACATCAACCAGATCGGCTATCAATCCGTCGTGACTCCGGGGACGGTCGCCGGCCTGTGGGAGGCGTGGAGCCGGTTCGGGACGCGGCCGTGGGCCGAACTCGTAGAGCCGGCGATCCGGCTCGCCTACGACGGCTTCGAAATCCCCGGCGCCCTCGCGCGCGGCTTCACGACCCGGACGGAGTCGTCCTCGGGCGTCGTCCCGTTCTTCACCAAGGTCCAAACGACCGACGCCTCTGCCCGCATATTTCTCAACAACGGAGTACCGTGGCGGGCGGGGGAACGGCTCGCGCAGCCCGATTACGGCCGCACGCTCGAACTCATCGCCGCGGGCGGCGCCGATGTGGTCTACCGGGGCGAGATCGCCGAGCGGATCGCGGCGGACTTCGAGCGCAACGGCGGCCTCCTCACGATGGCCGACCTCGAGGCGTACACGCCCGATGTCTACGACCCGGTGCATGGCACCTACCGCGGACACGACGTGTTTTCGAACGCTCTGCCGGGCAGCGGCGCGCAGGTCATCGAGATCCTGAACCTACTCGAGGGCTACGACGTGCCGGGTCTCGAACACGGGAAGGCGGACCACGTCGAACTGCTCGGCCGCGCCCAGATCCTCTCCTTCATCGACCGGCGCCGGTACCACGGCGACCCGAAGTTCATCGACGACCCGACGGACATCCTCGTGTCGAAGGACCGCGCGGCGGAACTGAGAAGCTTCATCGACCGCCGCGAACTTCCGCCCGACGTTGTGGAGGAGCCGCCGGAGGGACCCGACACGACGCACCTTTCGACGGCGGACCGGGCCGGGAACTGCGTGGCGCTCACGCACACGCTGGGTTCCGCGTCGGGGGTCGTCACCGACGGGCTCGGCTTTACCTGGAACAACTGCATGTTCCAGTTCAACCCGGTGGCCGGACGTCCCAACAGCATCGCACCCGGCAAGGCGCGGATCACGGGGATCTCGCCGGCCATCGTGCTGCGGGACGGGCAGCCCATCCTCGTCACGGGAGCGGCGGGCGGCACCCGGATCCTGGGCGCCGTCCAGCACACGATCAGCAACACCGTCGATTTCAACATGTCGGCGCTCGAAGCCGTCTCCGTCCCGCGCTGGCACTGGGAGGACCACCTCCTCGAGCTGGAGCCGCAGTTGTACCACCACCTCAGGGAGGAACTCGAGGGACGCGGTCTGGACGTCGCGAACGACGCGTTCGTCGCGCAACTCCACGCGGTCGGAATCGACCCCGGTACGGGGCAACTCACGGGAGGACCGGACCCGCGCGGGTGGGGCGGAGGATCGGCCACGGCAGGTTGACACTTTTCCCAGGCGTTTGTATCCTGCGGGTCGCGCTGCGGGGTGGAGCAGTCTGGTAGCTCGTCGGGCTCATAACCCGAAGGTCGCAGGTTCGAATCCTGCCCCCGCTATCTCTCGCCTCGCCTCGCAAAGCTGCGGGGCGAGGCGTTTTGCTCTCCGATCCCTTTTGCGGGACGGGGGTACGATCCGGGGTAGCTCAGTGGCCAGAGCGGGTGGCTGTTAACCACTAGGTCGTGGGTTCGAATCCCACCCCCGGAGTAGGGCAGCGGGACTCTTGCCACCGGCTGCCAAAGGGCTGGGTAGCTCAGGCGGTAGAGCACGGCGCTGAAAACGCCGGTGTCGGCGGTTCGACTCCGCCCCCAGCCATTGCCACGGGCCGCCATCGGCCGGTTCGCGGGAAGCGGCAGAGGGGCGTAGCTCAATTGGTAGAGCACCGGTCTCCAAAACCGGCGGTTGGGGGTTCGAGTCCCTCCGCCCCTGTCGGCTCGCGTAGCTCAGGGGTAGAGCGCATCCTTGGTAAGGATGAGGTCGCGGGTTCAAATCCCGCCGCGAGCTTGGAGCAGCTTGGAACGGGATGGCGGGCGCCCGTAGCTCAGTTGGATCAGAGCACCGGCCTTCTAAGCCGGGGGTCCCAGGTTCGAGTCCTGGCGGGCGCGTGGTAAACAGGGGACGACAACGGCACGAGCCCCCATCGTCCAACGGCCAGGACACCACTCTTTCAAGGTGGAGATAGGGGTTCGATTCCCCTTGGGGGTACTTGAGCGGACGGGAGCGGCGACAGCCCGTTTGCGGAATACGGAAGTTGAAGCGCGGGGCCGTAGCTCAGCTGGGAGAGCGCTGCAATGGCATTGCAGAGGTCAGGGGTTCGAATCCCCTCGGCTCCATCGTCGCGACCCGGGGCGGCTTGCGGAGGCGAGTCCGCGCACGAAGTTGTGACGTCGTAAGCGCCGTTAGCTCAATTGGCAGAGCAACTGACTCTTAATCAGTAGGTTCGGGGTTCGACTCCCTGACGGCGCATTCTCCCCCTGCTCCTCGTTCCGCCGGCCGCCTCGCCTCGCTTCTCAGGGGTCGGCTCGCGCCTTACCGGTTCTCGCGCTCCTGCGCGCGCGCGCCGCGCAGGACGTTTTCCAGCGCGTAGTTCGCCTCGTGGCACGCGTACTCGTACAGGAGGTCCTCCATCTTCACGAACGGAACCTCGCCGCCCCACGCGGTCTCCCACGTGTCGGGGTCGTCGATGAGGAACTCGTAGTTGATCGTGTTCGCGTCCACGCGCGTGAGCCGCTCCGTGATCTTCAGGTTCGGACTCGCGCCGAAGAACTCGCGGTAGGCGGTGAGCTGCTGCGGGTTGAGCTTCGTCGTCTCGATGACGAGGGTATCGTCCTCCCACCAGCCGCGGGAATCCCCGAACCAGGGCCGGATCGCGTCCGGGAAAGATGGCGGGGCGCCGGTCACATCGGCCTCCCCGGCGCCGGGCGCGACGCCGATAGGGATGATGCGGGTGTCGTGCACCATCTCGGTCATGATCGCGACGTGGTCGGGGGTCTGCACGATCGTGTAGTTGTTGTTGTAGAAGTAGTTGGGGAGCATCGGAGGGCCGGCGTTGGACCCGAACGAGACGACGCAGCGCTCGGAGAGGGGTCGGTTCTCGGGGTTGTCGTACTCCCCGTGCCGGCCGCGGGCGGCCATGAGCTGGCCGAGACGCTGCCGGGCCTCGGCGGTGCGCGCGGGGATGCGGCCGTCCTCCGGCACCATGAGGAGGGAACTGCGCGGTTCTCCGTTCACGACGGCGACCTGATCCCCCCGGTCCAGGTAGAAGAGGTTGTAGCCGCCGGTGCCGCCGGCCGCCGCCTCAAGGATGAAGTCGCACCCGATGGCGATGCCGCCCTCTGCCGGCGCGTCACGGTCCGGATCGCTGGATCCCGAGTGGGCCTCGATGCACTCCTGCCGGCCGCCCTCGATCTGGGCGACCTGCTCGGGCGTGAGCACGGCCTCGAACCCCTGAGGCCGCTCGATGGGCGTGATCGTCCCGTTCGTCCAGTTCCCCTGCAGGTCCGGCCGCCCGTCCGGCGTGCGCGGCACCGCGCCGCCATCCTGGGCGAGCGCGACGGGGATCGACACCGCGGCGACCACCGCCACCGCGACGAGCATGCCGGCGACGCTACTCGCGGGGCTTGTCTTCCGGTCGCGCGCGCGAATCCTGATTGTCCTCATCGAAGATTGTTTCTTGTTTTTCATGCGTGAACCTCCAGCCGACGCAGGAACTCATGATACGGACAGTTGGTCGATGATTCACGGGGTGCCGATGACGTTCCCCGGCATAGGGCTTGCCGTATATCGATATGCGATATAGCATGACGGATGATTCGGAGCTTTCGTTGCCGGGACACCGAGCAGCTTGCGGCCGGCTATCGGGTGCCCCGGTTCGCGGCCTTCGAGCGAGTCGCGCAAAGGAAGCTGGCGCAACTGGACGCGGCGGCGACGCTGGAGTTCCTCCGGGTTCCGCCCGGGAATCGTCTCAAGGCCCTGAAGGGTCGGCGAGAGGGCACCTACAGCATCCGCATCAACGATCAGTGGCGGTTGTGCTTCCGCTTCGAGCGCGGAAACGCGTACGACGTGGAGATCGTTGACTACCATCGCTAGCGGAGATAAGCCAATGATTGAGCTGGATCCTGTACACCCCGGCGAAATCCTGAAACACGACTTCATGGAGCCGTTTGCGCTGTCTTCCAACGCTCTGGCGAAGGCCATCGGAGTGACCCCCGCACGAGTCAACGAGATCGTGCGCGGTCGGCGCGGTATCACGGCGGAGACGGCGCTGAGGCTCGCAAGGTACTTCGGTACCGACGCCCAGAGTTGGATGAACCTTCAGGATCGCTACGAACTTGTGCTGGCCGAGCGAGTTGTCGGTGACGCACTCGAAACCATCCGTCCACGCGAAGTTGCGTAGCAACGCTTCGTGAAACGCTGCCCCACATCATGACCGGCGGCGAGCCCGGTCTCTTCTCCTCCCGCCGGGAGAGGCGCCTTTGGATGTGGGCGCTGGCGGTGGTTGTGGCGATCTACGCGACGGCCGATCTCGCGCGAACGCTGGCGGACGCGCTGCGCGAGAGCGGGCTGCTCGAGCTGGTCCCCACCATGTTCAGCGCCGGCATGCTCCTGATCGGTGTGATGATCGTGCTCCAGGGGCTGAGGGAGCGCTCGCGCGGCGTGGAAGTCGGCTTTGCGCTCGGCATCGCGGCGATCGCCATCATCGGCCTCGCCCGCGGTATCGATGCGGCCGAGCGTTCCCATCTCATCGAGTACGCGGTGCTGGCGCTCATCATCCACGAGGCCCTGGTGGAACGGACGACCCACGGGAGGCGCGTCCCGGTCCCGGCCGTGCTGGCCATCGCCGTGACGACGGCGGTCGGCGTGGTGGACGAGTGCATCCAGTTCTTCGTGCCCAGCCGTACGTTCGACCTGTTCGACATCGGATTCGACCTGCTGGCAAGCGTGCTTGCGGTCGGCTCGAGCGTCTCCATCCGCTGGGTCCGCCGCTGGCTCGGGCGGTTCCGGCGGCGACGCTGATGGGCCCCATCCCGCCGGAACCGGGCGACCTCGCCGCTCTCGAGAATCGCCCACCGACGAAGGAGACAACGATGCCCAAAGCTGACCGTATCGGCACCTGCCTCTGGTTCGAAGACCGCTCGGTCGAAGCGGCCGAGTTCTACGTCTCCCTCTTCCCGGACTCCCGGATCGTGGAGATCTCGACGGTGAGCGGCGGCCCGGCCAAGGGCAACTCGTTCGTGGTGTTCGAGCTGTCCGGACGCACGTTCCAGGGGATCGACGGCGGCCCGATGTTCAAGTTCACCCCTGCGATCTCCTTCGTCGTGAACTGCGAATCCCAGGACGAGATCGACCATTACTGGAGCACGCTGGCGGAAGGCGGCCGCGAGGGCTACTGCGGCTGGCTCGACGACCGCTTCGGGGTGTCCTGGCAGGTGGTGCCGGCGAACATGGGCGAGCTCATGAGCGCCGACCCGACGCGGGTCATGGACGCGCTGCTCAAGATGGGGAAGATCGACATCGAGGGGCTGCGGAAGGCGGGCGCGGTGGGCTGATGGTCGCGCACCTCGTCCGCGAGACATTCCGTTTCTCCCCGCCGTAGGCAGCGAGCGTCCACTCCCGCGTCTGGGGTTCTTGGGGACGCCACGACCGACGCTGCACGCGTGATCGACCTCCTCCGGGCCCGTGTGCCGAGCGTGTCCCAGTCGTTACCATCCCTGGCGTGATCGATCCGAGTCAGGAGGTGTTCTCATGCGGGGCATGATTCGCGCGCGCGGTGGCGCGCTTTGGGCTGGTCTTCTTGCCGTTTCAGCGACGGTCGCGTTTCCGGGCGTCGTGGCTGCACAGTACCTGCCGGCGCGGGGGGACGCGTGGGAGACGCGCACTCCCGAGCAGGTGGGGATGAGCGCCGAGGGGGTCCGGGCGGCCATCGACTACGCGCTCGAGCACGAGACGAGCCAGGCGCGCGACCGGGAGTTCCAGCACAGCCGGAGCTTCGGGCGCGAGCCCCTCGGGGAGGGAATCGGACCCTTCAACGTGCGGGGCGGACCGGCCGGGATGATCGTGCGCCACGGCTACATCGTCGCGGAGTGGGGAGACACGAGGCGCGTCGACATGACGTACAGCGTGACGAAGTCCTTCCTCTCGACGTCCGTGGGACTCGCGTGGGACGAGGGGCTCATCGGCTCGCTCGATGACACGGTGCGCGAGTACATGGCCCCGATCGATGTGCCTCCGGGCGACGGGGAGCCCGGCGTCGACCGCATCGGCTTCGGGAAGCCCGATCCGACGACGATGTTCGAGTCCGAGCACAACCGCACGATCACGTGGGACGACCTCCTGAGGCAGACCTCCGACTGGGAAGGCACGCTGTGGGGCAAGCCGGACTGGGCGGACCGTCCGAGCGGCGACCCCTCGACCTGGATGACGCGGAAGCGCCATCCCTCGGGGACCGTGTACGAGTACAACGACACCCGCGTAAACCTCCTCGCGCTCGCCGCGATGAGCGTGCTGCGGCGCCCGTTGCCCGAGGTCCTGCACGAGCGCGTGATGGGACCGATCGGCGCCTCTCCGACCTAGCGCTGGAACGGCTACGAGAACTCCTGGGTCACGATCGACGGGCTTCGCGTGCAGTCGGTGAGCGGCGGCGGCCACTGGGGCGGCGGCATGTTCATCAGCGCCCGCGACCAGGCGCGCTTCGGCCTCTTCACCCTGCGGCGCGGGACGTGGGGGGACCGGCAACTCCTCTCCAAGGAGTGGTTCGACCTCGCGACGACGCCCGGCCCGGCGAACGGCTCCTACGGGCACATGAACTTCATGCTCAACGTCGCGGACGAGGAGGGGAACAAGCGCTATCCGAGCGCGCCGGCGGAAGCGTGGGCCCACCTCGGGAACGGCACGAACATGATCTACTGCGATCCGGTGAACGACATCGTCGTGGTGGCCCGCTGGATCCCCGGCGGTGCGATCGACGGGCTCCTCGACCTCGTCATCGGCTCCATCGACGACACGGCCGCGGCCTCATCCGGATCGCGCTGAACCAAATCGAAGTCAGCCCCCTGCGGCAGGTAGACGCTGAGGGCCGATCCGATTAGATTGCCCGCACGGCGCGTCGCCTCTTTCGGCGGCGCGTTTCGTGTCTGCGCCCGTAGCTCAGCCTGGATAGAGCGCTTGCCTCCGGAGCAAGAGGTCACAGGTTCGAATCCTGTCGGGCGCACTCGTCCCGGCCGGGCCAGCAGCAACCGGTTCGTGGGGGCGACTCCCCGAATCCGAGGGTTCAGGGGCGCAGGCTCGGGTGGCGGAACTGGCAGACGCGCAGGATTCAGGATCCTGTGGGATTAAACTCCCGTGGGGGTTCGACTCCCCCCCCGAGCATCACCGGCCCAGGTGGCGGAACTGGCAGACGCGCTAGCTTGAGGGGCTAGTGTCCTTTTACGGACGTGGAGGTTCGAATCCTCTCCTGGGCATGACGGCATGGGCTCCGGCCCTCGCCGACGACATCGCCGGTCGCGGGACGGCCGGCTCCGAGCGCCCGTAGCTCAACTGGATAGAGCACCTGACTACGGATCAGGAGGTTGGGGATTCGAATTCTCCCGGGCGCACTCTCTCCTTCCTTCGGGCGTCGAGACTGCGCCCGCGAGAATTCGGGTGCTCGTGGAGCTTCGCTCCCCTTCGCTGGCCAAATTCTCCCGGGTCAACCGAAAGGCCTCCCGGGCACTTCCTTTTTTTGCTCAGGTGCCGGGGGGCATGGTCGGAGGGCTCGCGGGGGGCTTCGCCCGCTCGCCGCCATGGGGCTGCCGGGCGATCGAGTTGCGGGCTCTCGACCGGCTTCGACGCTTTTCCAAGAACGGAGTGCCACGCATGCGGGTCAGGTTGGCTGAGCCAGTAGATGTGGATCGGTTGCTGGAACTTATGCGCGGGCTCGCGCGGTTCGAGGAGTACATCGACGACTTCGCGGTGACGCGGGAGAGCGTTCTCGAGCATGGGTTCGGGGAGGGGCGGCTGTTCACGGCGTTTGTGGCCGAGGAGGACGACGATCTCGTGGGGATGGCGGTGGTGTACACGATTCCGTGGACTTACACGCTGCGGCCCAAAGTGGTGCTCAAGGAGCTGTTCGTTGAGGAGGCCGCACGCGACCTGGGGGTGGGGAAGGCTCTGATGGCGGCGGTGGTTTCGCACGCCAGGTCGATCGATGCGGCCGAATTGATCTGGACCGTGATGGACGGGAACCGCGCGGCCGAGGGCTTCTACCGTGCCCTGGGCGCGTCCCCGGATCTCAAGTGGAACAACTGGTCCCTGAGCCTGGGCGATTGAACCGGGAAGGAAGACACAGTGCGAGACCCGTCCGCTGACGGGGTGCCCGCCCCACGGGATCACGCCTCGAGACGCTTCAGGCGTTCGGCGAGATCCCCCTTCGGGTAGAAGTAGAACGTCTGGCCCACCTTCCGCCTGATGAGGAGCCCACGAGCGGCAAGATCCAGCAGGTCTGTGCGAGCGGTCTGGTAGACCACGTTGTGACTATTTCGATGAGACCGGATCGAGTAGCGACTGTTTGGGTGCCTCAACGAGTGGCTCAGGAGCGCGATCTGTCGATGGTTGAGGACCACTGCCTGTCGCAGGAGGGCCTCGACGCGCCGGGCCTCTTCCACCTTTCTGTCGAGGTGAACGTGAACCGCGTCGATCGCCCGCTGGATGATGCCTAGCTGGTAGAGCAGGAAATAGGTCAGGTCGTTCTCGTCCGTCTCGGTATGCAGGTAGGATCGAGCGTACCTGGCGGATTGCGAGCGGAGAAGCGTCGAAATCGAGATGTACTCGCAGAGCCAGTATCCCTGCGACAGCATGGACCAGTAGAAGAGAGCCCTGGCCGTTCGACCGTTGCCATCGACGAACGGGTGATCGTACCCAACCCAGAAGTGAAGGATGACGGCGCGGACAACCGGGTGTACGAAGGCGTCTCCATCCTCCCCGTTAGCGAACGCGCACATCCGATCCAGACGGTCCCCAAGTTCGGCGGCGTCCGGCGGGCGGTGGAGAATCTCGCCGTCGAAGTCGCTAACGACGACATCGTCCCCCCGTCGCCGCAACCGGCCGGCGGCGCCCGGGTCATCGAGCGTATCAGCGGTCACGATTTTCTGGAGTTCGAGAATTCTCTCGGGCGTCAGCCGTTCGTGCGTGAACTGCCGCACCCTGCGCATGGCCATGTAGTTGTTGAGGATCATCTGCTCGCTCTGATCGGTCGGTTTCCGCCCGGTCCTGATCATGTCCTTGGCTCGCTCGATCGTCGTGACCGCGCCCTCGAGCTGACTGGAAGTGATGGCCTCCTGTATCAGGGAACTGATGATGTACCGGTCTCGCGTTTCCGGACTCGTAACCTGCTCGCTGATCTCGATCTTGCCGCTCGCGTCCCGGTCGATCCGGTGGATGGCTTGGAGCACGGTATCCGTCATCGAGAACGTGAAGGGTGCGCCGGTCCGGTCCAGGAGAGCGATCGGCTTGGCGAGTTGCGTGCGGGCGGATTTGAGCGCAAGCCACCACTCGTGGGTGGTGAAGCCGGCGGGTGGATCGAGGTGCCGAAGCTTGTCCCAATGGTAGTAGCGGCCCTTCACCTCGGGCCCGGTCCCAGCCGTGAGGATGCGTTGGACCTCGGACATGAGATCCGGGTCGCTCAGGAGATCCCGAAAGGTCGGCCCGGATACGGGTATCTTGACCACAACGGTGCTCCAGGTACTAATGACGTACCAATTCGTGTCAAATTAGTAGAGAGAGGTCTCGCCCCCCCCCTCGTGGACACGCAACCTACTAACAATGTACTAATTCAACAAGATTTAGTATCTGGACGCCGCCTGCAGGGGGCGGGCATACTCAGCCTCGGGGATGTCGGGCCACCTGGAGCCGTGTGACCTTGCCCGCTAAGAACGATGCGGCTGCGGAGTTTCTTACCTGCTAGCGGTTGCTCACGCCTGAACTGCGCGCCGGGGGACGGCAGTCGGGCCATTGCTCGCCGGGCGGCATGGCGCGCCGGTCGCGGGGCATGGGCTCCGGGTCCTCCGAGGCGAGGTAGGCGAACATCGCGGTCATCACGGCGTCGTCGCGCAGGTCTTCGAAGACGATCTTGTCGAAGCTGTCCCGGTTGGTGTGCCAGGTGTAGGTGCTCGTGTCCCAGCGGTTGTCGGCGATGTTCATGTCGTGGCGGCCGGCGCCGACGTGGAAGCTGAAGGCCGGGACCCCGGCGCAGAGGAAGGATGCGTGGTCCGTCCCGCCGGACTCGGGCATCCCCGGGACCTCGAGCGTGACGAGGTCGGAGAGTTCGCTCGGGATCTTCGCGAGCCACTCGCCGAAGCGTCCTGCGGCTGCGGCGAACCCCTGCATGGGAATGAAGGTGACCGGCCCGTTCCCGTGATCGACGTTGAACACGGTGTGGGTGCGCTCAAGGATCTCGGGATGGTCTTCGACGAAGGCGCGTGACCCGTTCAAGCCCTGCTCCTCGCCGTTCCAGAGGGCGCCGATGATCGTGCGGCGGGGGTTCGGCACCGCGTGTTTCAGGATGCGCATCGCTTCCAGGATCGCGACGGCGCCGGTGCCGTTGTCGAGCGCGCCATCGGAGCCGTCCCACGAGTCGTAGTGGCCTCCGAGGATCACGTACTCCTCGGGTTCGGCGGTGCCGGGGATCACGGCGAAGGCGTTGGAGACCGGTACCTCTCCCAGGAAACGGGCCTGTGCGTCGACGCGCAGCAAAGGCCCCTGATCGTTCTCGGCCAGCCGGTACAGGAGCCCGTACGCCTCGCAGCTCAGGTCCAGGACCG